>CACYKP010000001.1 GCA_902775025.1 uncultured bacterium
TAAAATTCCGGCAGGTGAAGCTGAATTTATAAGTGGAACATGCAAATTAAATAGCCATCTGCCAAGTATATCAACAAGATAAATTCCTGCAATTGAAAGAGTTGTAATAAAAATTACACTTCTGAATTTTTCCGTAGCTCTAATTATATTCATTCTGTACAGAATAAGCATTGCAAACAATGCAGCAAAAGTTCCTGCAACTGCTTGAGTAACTATTCCGGGGAATTGAGCTTCAAATGTTGCGGAAATTCCGCCTAATGCACATCCTTCGCACACTGCATAAACAGGAACGAGATATTTGTTTCTCGTAAAAGAAATAATAAGCGCCAGAATAAAACCTATAATTACTCCGCCTCCTGTTAGCATCATAGCTAAATCTGTGTATCCGTTTGTCATTCTTGACCATACAAACGTTGCAGCACAAACAAGCAGCAAACCTAAAAATGCTGTTACTTGTATTGTTCCGTTTACTGTCATAGGGAGACCTTCAAGTATTCTCTCCTGTTCATTGAATTTATTTTCATTTAAAATAGGGTTTGCCATTTAGTTACTCCTCTTATACTCTCATACTGTTCATATTATAACACACATAACTATTTTATATTTATTTGTTAATTATTTATTAACAAATAGGTGAATATCAAAATAAATTTTTGATATTCACCTCTAAAAAATAGTTTGTAAATGACTATAAATATCTGACTTGATCAAGAACTTTAGAAATTTTATTCTTGAATTCTCTATCAATCGGGCAAGAAGTAAAGCCATTTAATTTAGCTTCTTCTTCCCTTGCAATAAAATCTTTTTCTAGCATAGCTAACTTTCTGATTGCCAAATTCATAATTAAACTCCTTACACCTTTAAATTACCTTACATATATATAAAGTTTTTTAGTGTATAAAAATTGCTAATTTGTTAAGAAATGTAAGCAAACTGATTTAAAAATTTAATCAACGTATTTGCCGTCAAATAAATCAAGTATCATTTTTTCTTGATCAGATTCGTAATGGGGTTCTTTATTTGAGTTTGGTGTTATTTTTTCTGATATGTTTTTAGCGTGTTTATTGTTTTCTTTTTCATTAGTATGTTTTTTAGTTAAAATTATTTTTGTTTCTTCTTGTTTATTTGATTCAACTATCTTTTTTTTTTCTTCTTCTTCTTCTTCTTCTGTGATAACAGGTTCCGATGGCAATGTTTGTAAATTTTCGTCCCCTGCTTTTGGAAGTCTTACGGTTATTTTTGTATTTGCATTATTGAACAAAACTTTAGCAGCATCAATTAACAAATCTTTTTTATTTGTATTAGTGTATTGCGAAACAAAATTTTCATTTTTAAAGGTAATTATAATTTCTTCCGGTGTAATTTTAGCCGGAGTTCCCATTTGTTTTAACAAGGCTTTAGCAGGTGCGCTTTTTATGTTTGCAAGCAGGGCTTCCCAAAGGGATAGTATATCCATACCGTCAGCTTTCTTTGAAATAGGCGGCGGAGTAAATTCAACAGAGTTATCTGCAGTATTGGTTTTGCTGTCTTGTTTATTTTCAGCTTTTAGCTCTGTTTTTTTTATTTCTACTTGCGGCGGAACAGGTGCCGGTCTTGTTATTGACGCTTGATCAACCTCTTTATATTCTTTTAAAGAATATGAATTTATACTGTTATTCCTTGCTTCCAGTGCTTTTACTCTGTTTTGTAATTCAAGTAATGTTGAATTTTCTGTCATGTTTGCAAGATCAATCATTCCGACTTCTAGCCATAAATGTTGATTTGTGGCTATTTTTACTTCTTTTATATAGTATGAAATTCGCTCTATTAAAAATACAATTTGTTGAATTTCGAGTAAGTCTTTTTGTTTATTAAGTTCATCAATTTGAAGCTCGTTTAATCCTGTAAGTTCCGAAAATAAATCATGTTTGCAAGTTTTAATAATTAAAAGATTTTTAAAATATTCCGAAAGGTTTGTTAAAATTTGCAGTGGTTCATTTCCGGAATTGTATATTTCATTTAAGATCTCAATTGCTTCATTAGGTGATGATGAGATTATTTTGTTGCTTAATTTTTTTAGTACATCAAAAGAGATCCTTCCTAAAATAGAATTAACGTCATCTGATGTAATTTGTTTAGATACACCTAAAAGACTGAGTTGATCCAGAAGAGAGATACTATCTCTCATTCCGCCTGCTGAATTCTTAGCAATTGTTAGCAAAGCGTCGTCTGATATATTAATTTTTTCTTCATTTGATATGTATCTTAAATGCTTAACGATATCATCAGTTGTTATTCTTCTGAAGTCGAATCTTTGACATCTGCTCTTAATCGTGTCCAAAACTTTGTGTACTTCAGTAGTAGCTAAAATAAAAATAACATTTTCAGGAGGTTCTTCCAATGTCTTCAATAAAGCATTAAAGGCATGGTTTGTAAGCATGTGAACTTCATCTATTATGTATATTTTGTATTTACCGTGAACCGGAACGTATTGAATTTTTTCTAAAATATTCTGCGTGTCTTCAACTTTACGGTTGGAAGCCGCATCAATTTCGATTACATCAATCGGAACAGTATTAGTAATATCTTTACAACTTTCGCATTCTCCACAAGGGTGAATAGTAGGTCCGTTAACACAGTTTAGAGACTTCGCTAAAATCCTCGCTGTAGAAGTTTTACCTGTTCCTCTCGGACCTGTAAATAAAAAGGCATGAGAAATCTTACCAAGTTCAATTGCGCTTGTTAATGTCTTTTTAATATGTTCCTGACCAACCAGTGTGTCTAATGTTTGAGGACGATATTTTCTGTATAAAGGTACATAATTACCACTCATAAATATAGTCTATCATAAAATTGATAATAGTAACATTTTATATTAAAATACTTTTATGAAACGACTGTTAATCTTATTGATATTTCTATTTATAGCTGTTTTAAAGGGTGATTGTTTTGAACTTATTATGCCTACCGAACGTAAAAATGTTACAACAAATGATTATGCATTTTTTTATGGAAAAGCCAAGTCTGCTGAGGACTTGACAATTAACGGACATAGTATTTACGTTGCTCCAAATGGTGCATTTGCTCATACAGTTAAGCTGCAAGAAGGCGAGAATAGGATTATGATTAAAACACTTTATGGCTTATTATTGTATAAATTTTATAAAACAATCCCAGAAAAACTTGATATTCCTACTGAAGACTTCCAAAATGCAAAAGCTTATGTAAATAAAGATAACACTCCGCTCAGAAGTACACCTGTTGATGCAGGACTTAATCGAATATCGCATTTATTCGGAGGTACTCATCTGATAGTTAACGGCTCAAAAGGGCCGTTTTACAGAGTTGTGTTATCCAAAGACAAGGAAGCGTGGATTGCAAAAAAAGATGTAACTCTTACTGATGAAGGTTTTTATCCTGCTGATTTTATTAATATGAATTCAGAACGCTTTAAAAATGCTATGATTCAGACCATATCTTTTTCCAAAAAACTTCCTTATACTATTGAAGATTGTGAAAAAGAAATTATATTTAGGGTTTATAATCCGGAATTATCTGATGAATCAATTTATAATTTAAATATACCAAAACCTGCAAAATATGCTTACACAGTTACATTAGATGAAGGTCAATATACTTTCAAAGTCAGAAAACTTCCTGAAAATTTAAAAGAAACTACAGTTGTAATAGATGCTGGCCATGGCGGCTCTGAAAAAGGTGCTGTTGGTTGTCTCGGGGATGAAGAAAAAAACATAAACTTAAAAATTGCATCCCTTGTTGCGGATTATTTAAAGAGACAAGATTTAAACGTGATTATGACAAGAGAAATTGATGCTGATGTTTCATTAGAAGATCGAGTTAAAATAGCTAAAGAAAATGATGCAGACATTTTTGTCAGCATTCATCTTAATTCTATTGGAGATGTTCCAATGGATGTTCATAAAAAACGTGGTACAAGTGTTTTTTATTTTAATAACAGTTCTAAAAAGTTGGCAGAAAGCATTGAACGTCATGTTACCCACCAAGCAGGTACTCGTGATGATGGTGTTCAAACAGCAAGTTTTGCTGTTATAAGACCGACAGAATATAATGCTGTTTTAGTAGAAGCGGCATATATGACTAATCCTATGGATACTATGCTTTATACAAACGATAAATGGATACAAAAAGCTTCAAAAGGTATTTCGGAAGGAATTTTGCAGTATTTGAAAAAATAATATCATATATTTTGCAAAATTATTATTTTCTTATTACCTTTAATCTTCTGTTTGGTTCATCTCCAATTGAAATACTCTTCAAATTATATTGTTCAACAAGTTCGTGTTGTAATTTCCTAATATGAGTGTTTTGCGGCGCAAGTTCAATCTCAGGAGCACCTTCTAAAATTTTCTTAATAGCATTTTTAGCTTCATCTAAAGCAACCTCTGTTTCATCTTTATAATCTTGCGTTGCAGCAACATCTCCGGGCTGAATATCAAGAGCCTCTTTTAGCACTTTTTGAATGTGTGCCATAGAGTTTGTTTTTACGTATAATATTCTTATTCTATACTCTTTAGCACTATTAAGAATCTTAGCCCCGCCTTTTGCATAATTTTTGTGCGCAATAACTATATCAGAATCTTCAATATTCCTTGTTATTTCAACATTCAAATCCAGACTTTCAATTATTTTCTCTACGATTGTTCTTGAAACAGCATATAAGTAAATTTTTTTAAGCGGTTTAACTTTCTCTACATATTCTTGGCGTGAGAAAGAGAAGTTCATTTTGTTATCTTCAGGTGTTTGAGATTCTTGTTGAGTTAGTTCTTGTTTTAGTTCTTTAGCAGATTCCGTAATATTAGAATCAACTTTTCTGATTTCAGGTCTTATCGGCCAGCCTCTTAAAATATAGTCTACAGCTTCGGACGTATTTCTATAAACTGCAAGTGTGTTTCTGTCCTGAATCTCTATAACAATATCAAAAGTAGGTTGTTTTTCTCTTTCCAGCACTGTTTTCTGTGATGCTCTGCGCTTTGCTTCATCATCACCTAATGTAACCGATTGAATCCCGCCGACTAAATCTGATAAAGTCGGATTTTTAATTAAGCTTTCTAAACAATTACCGTGTGCTGTTGCAATAAGCATAACTCCACGCTCCGCAATAGTTCTTGCTGCTTGAGCTTCAGCTTCTGTTCCTATTTCGTCGACTACTATAACTTCCGGTGTATGGTTTTCGACAGCTTCAATCATAATGTCTTTTTGAAGTTCCGGTTGTGCTACCTGCATTCTTCTGGAAGAACCAACTGCAGGGTGCGGAACATCACCATCACCTGCGATTTCATTTGATGTATCAACAATAACAACACGTTTACCTAATTCATCAGCTACTAAACGTGATATTTCTCTTAATTTTGTAGTTTTACCTACTCCCGGAGGACCTAAAAATAAAATGCTCTTTCCTTGTGTGCAAAAGTCTTTAATACAAGCAATAGTACCTGTTACCACACGACCAATACGACAGGTTAGACCTATAACTTTGCCCTGCCTGTTCCTTATTCCGCTTATACGGTGTAATGTGCCGGGTATGCCCGAACGATTGTCGTGTGTAAAAGGCTGTATACGGGAGGTAACAAAACTGATGTCATCTTCCATGACTATCTCTTCACCGAGTTTTTCTATCCTGCCTCCGGAATGTCTTACCTCGGGTGGTCTACCAATGTCTAGTACTATCTCAATTACATCATTCAAACTTTCATGTGTAATAAAAGATATAACTTTAGGGGGCATTACCGCTAAAAGTTTGTCGAGGTCATTTTGAAATTCCATACTACTCATCATTCTTATATAAAAAACCTTTCTGCATTAGCAACCAAGGTACGACTATTCAAATTTGATCTCCTATATACATTATACCACATTCTCTCATACGTTTATCTCTTTTGTCATCTTTTTTAAGAAATGTAAAGTGGTTAAATGGCATATATGTAGTGTATTTTCAACAATTTTATTTACAAAAATAAAAGGGCAAAACTTTTTGTTTTGCCCTTTTTATAAATCTCTTTATTTATTTTATGCTGCACCGGCACCGCTTTTGTCTTTTACTTTATTTTTTTCTTCTTTTTCTTTCTCTTCATCCTTTTCATCTGCTTTTTTGTCTTGTTCCTCAACAAATAAAGTAGCAAATTGCTCGTATAAATCTTTATCGTCTAAGATTTCATCAATCTCCAAAAAGTTGTTATCATTTGAATCTGCTTCACCAAAATGATCTTGATTAATATTCATATTGTTAGCTTTTTCGTGTGATAATTTATCGCCGCCGATTGTTCTTTTAATAAAATTAGTTAATAAATTTGTGTTAATATGTGCTGACATAATCAAGCTCCTATCTTTTTATACATCTTACATGTATATAAAGTATATATTTTTTTCTTAATTTCAAGAAGATAAATATTTGTTACAAAACTTAATAAAAATAAAGCACTCAATATTGAGTGCTTTATTATAATACTAATAAAAGCTAATAATTATATAGCTTTTTGAACTTTGCCAGCTTTTAAGCAAGAAGTACAAACGCATTTTTTAACTGCATGACCATTATTGTCAAGAACTCTTATTTCTTGCAAGTTAGGTGATTGTCTTTTTACTATTTGCTTATGAGAGAAAGTCAGCTTAGCTGCCTTTAAATCGCCTTTTCCACATATTTCACATTTTTTAGCCATAATTCTATTCCTTCTTTCTAATCTAGTGTATTTTTAGTCTAACCCAAACGATTTTATTTGACAAGGGGGTGTAAATATTTACTTTAATAATCGCTTTGTTCATAATCATCATCATCCTTTAGTGATGATAAGTCTGATGAATAATTTGTATCAAAATCCTCTGGTAAATATTCGTTATCGGGCCAAATTGTGTCCTCATCGAAACGGCAGGCATTTAGATTTTCCGCCATTGAGAAATCTGAGTTAGTTAAATCAGCACTTTGGAATATTGCACCGGCTAAATCTGAGTCAGAAAAATTGCTGTAATCTACTGTTGAATAGCTAAAATCAGTACCATTTAATACGGAATCGTTAAAAGAGCATTCAACCAAATTAGCTCTTGTAAAATCAACTGATGTTAAGTCGCAACCGTCAAATTTTACATTTGTTAAGTGAGAATCGGCAAATGTCGATGATGCTAAATCTGTATTATCAAATATTGCACCGTCCAGCGTTAATCCTGAAAAATCTGATTCACTTAAATCTGCTCCGTTCTGAATAGATTTTACTTCTTCGTTAAATTTTTCAATATCTGAATTTAATAAGTTTATTAATTCATCTTTAGATAACATTTGTATTCTCCTAATTAATTAAATTTATTTCCATAGCAAGCAATACTGCTTGTGTTCTGTTTGATACTTTTAATTTTTTAAATATACTGTTCAAATGCGTTTTTATGGTAACATCCTGAACACACATTATATCTGCAATTTCCTGATTACTTGCACCTTTTGCAACAAGAGATAAAACCTCTTTTTCTTTTGGTGTAAGTGCATCAATATTTACATCTTTATTAATCTTTTTTTCTTGTTTCAAAGACATCTCGGATTGCCATTTACTTCTTCTCAAAACAGCTTCAATTCTGGCAAGTAGGTTAGGAAGAATGAATGGCTTAACAATATAATCATCTGCACCTATTTTTAGTCCTGAAACAACTTTCTGGTCTTCACTAACTGCTGTAATCATTATTACTGGGATGTATTTTGTTTTTTCATTTTTTCTTATTGCTTTTAAAGTATCCCAACCGTCCATATTAGGCATCATGACATCTAAAAGAATTAAATCAAAATGATTCTTCTCCTCTGATAGTGTTTTTAATGCTTCAATTCCATCTTCTGCTACTGTAATTTCGTAGCCGTACATTGGAAGTGCGTCTTTCAAATATTTGGGATTATCGTCTACAACCAAAATTGATGCGATTCCGTCCATAATTATACCAATCTTTCTTTTAATGCTTTTAGTGCAGCTTGTAACCTGTCATCAACTTCAAGCTTCTGTAAAATGCTTGCTACGTGCGCTTTTGTTGTATTTATACTTACAAACAATGTATTTGCAATTTCTATATTGCTATATCCTTCTGTTATTAATTTTAAAATTTGTGTTTCTCTTGAAGTTAGTCCGTAATCTTTTGCGGGTACTGTCGGTTCAATATTTTGTGAACTTGTTGCGGCTTGAAGTACAATATGCGATATTGCAGGATCGAACCATGCTGCACCGTCAAGTACAGATTTTATAACTTCAATCAGTCTTTGTGGATTAATTTCTTTAGAACAGTATGCATTTGCACCTGCTTTTAAGCTGTTTAAAACCTCTTGTTCATCATTATGCGAGGTTAATATGACAATTTTTATATCTTTATTTAGCTCTTTAATTTTTTGTGTTGCTTCAATACCGTTCATTCCTGGTAAGCCCAGATCCATTACTATCAAATCAATCGCATTTGTTTCCACTACCTCTAATGCTTTTTCAGCCGACTCTGCTTCAAAAATAAGTTTAGCAAAATTACTTGATTCAAAAGCTGTTTTTAAGCCAAATCTTGTTAATTCATGGTCTTCAACGATTAAAATATTAGTTTCCATAATACTCACTGTATCCTGAATTTATAACTGTCGCATAATCTGCATTAATGTCTGCACAACGTAACAATGAACGGTCTGCCAACTCGTTTTCACCCTTTGCTCTTAGTACGAGGCTTAAATAATAATAATATTTAAAGTTATTTTCGTCAATATAATAAGAATTGTTTAGATATGTTACAGCCATTGGGTAATTTCCGTCTTTAATAGCATAGTTTGCAAGCCCCAGCCATATATCATTATTTGATAAATCGATTGATGCAACTCTTGGTAAGTAATAATCGACTCTTTGCGGAATTACTTTTAATGATTCAACAAGCAAGTCTTCATTCATCTTGTTGTCTTTAAGCAGTTTTTCATACATTTTTTTTGCTTTGTCAGAGTGTTCTAATGCTAAATAAGATTTAGCTATTCCAACCATAGGAGCAGGGTCTTTTGTGAGTCTTTTAGCTTTTTTGTAGTATTTAAGTGAGCTTGTATAGTCTTTTGTATCATAACTTATATCAGCCAGCGTGAGCGTCGCTAAATAATTATGTTTGTTTTCTTTATATGCCCTTGCTGCAAATTCTTTTGCCTTTAGTGGTTCATTATTTTCATAGTATATTCTGCCTAATAGAGCAAATATGTCTTGTGAATATTGTTTCGCAGTTAATATTGCTGACTGTAAAACTTTTGTTGCCAATAAACTTTTATTTTGCAGGTGATAATAATATGCTAAGTGGTAGTCCTTCAATGTTTCTGATTTAGTTGTTTTGTAAAGAACATATTCTTCTGTTGCTCTTATCTTTTGTTTAAAATCAATTGTTAAAAATTCAGCTTTTTTAATTTCTTTCAATGTTTTTAATGCTTGGCTGTTTTTTTTCATATCGGATAATATTTTTGCTTTTAAACATAAATAATTAATATTAACGTTATTTTCTTTGATTGCATTATTAATATATTTTAGTGCTTTTGGTAAATTGTTTGATTTATAGTATCCGAGGGAAATTAAATAATTTTTATAATCACTTTCATCTAAAGTAGAGGAATTTAAAAGCTCAGAGGTTGTTTCTAAAGCCATATTGTTATAAACAATATTAGAATAGGCATCTGCAAGTTTAATTATATCTTTTTGGTTTAATATTGCAGATGGATAATAAAATTTCCGCATATCTTTTACATAAGATGCCGTAAAATGATTGTTGTCTAATCGTTCAATTAGTTTATCGGATAAGTCAAACAGACCATATTCAGCCATTTTCATCCCATATAAAAGGAAAACATAGTCATCGTGATTTGCTTTTTGTATTAAATCATCAAAATCATCATAAGAAGCTTTAACGTTGTTTTGAATAAATCTATTTTCAGCTGAGGCATACTTAGATTTAATAAAGTTATCCTTCAATACCATATCCATGTTGGCTACGGAAGTTTCTGTTTTAGCTTGCAGCGGTTTTAGTCCTGTTTCTGCGTTTACAGACATAACTGATGTTAATATTAAAGTTGTAATAAATAATGATTTTATTTTATTCATGCTCTAAATCCACGCCTACATAATATTTGTTAAATACCATTAATAACCTATTACTACAATTATTTACTATTGAGTAATATAAATCAAGCAGGTTATATTTTTTTAATATATTAATATCATCTTCATCGATCTTAAGACAATTTTCTGTACAGAAAACATTTACTATGTCGCTCAATTTGATTGCTAAGAATTTTTCTACAACAAGAGGATCAAAATGGGAACCCGAGCCATCTTTAATAATGTTTATAACTTTATCAATCGGCATTTTATCACGATAATGGCGTTTTGATGTTATAGCGTCAAAAACGTCTGATACAGCCAAGATTCTACCGCCAAAAGGTATCTCTTCACCTTTAAGATGTCTGTAATATCCTGAACCGTCAAATTTTTCATGATGGGAACAGGCTATTTCCATAATTTGTTGAAAATCTTTTGACATGTGAATTTTTTCTAAAATATGATGTGTTATTTCAACATGTTGCTGTATGTGTTTGTACTCTTCAGGTGTTAATTTCCCTTCTTTTTGGAGAACGGCATCTCTTATTCCTATTTTACCAATGTCATGAAGTGCTGCAGCTTTTTCTAATATATATATATCGTTTTGTTCCATTCCAAATTCTTTTGCAATTAATACTGCATACATTTTTACACGAGTTGAATGACCGGAAGTAATTTTGTCTCTTGCATCAATTGATGTTGCCAGCGTTTCAATAAAACTATCCAATACAATTTTTTGTTCTTCTAAAAGTTTTCTTTGCCTTTCAAATAATTGGGCATTTTCTAAAGAGATGCCTGCATTAGAAGCTATTGCAACTAATAAATCTTCATCTTCCGGAGTAAAGTATTCATCAAATTTGTTAAGAACTTGGAAAACACCGATAATTTCTTGATTAAAGTTTTTAATAGGCATACAAAGCATATTTTTTGTTCTGTATCCTGTTTCTTTATCTATATCAGAGTTAAAACGTTTGTCGCTGTATGCATCTTTAATGTTAATTGTTTCCCCTGTCATTAGAACATGTCCTGCAAGTCCTTTGTTAGCAGGAATTCTTAATTCTGTTACATCCAGTCCGGTAGCAACTTTAGAATAGAGTTCATTTGTTTCTTTGTCATATAAAAAAACTGTGCATCTGTCTGCATTAAGTGCGGTTTTAGTTTCTTCTGCTATTGTTTTAATTAATAAGTTAATGTCTTTTTCAGCAGCTACGGCTTGACCAATTTTTACTAATGCAATTAACGGGTCTTTTGTCTGCCCGCCATGGTTAGGTGTGAAATGAGTTATAGGCGGGCATTTTAGCATTGAGTTAACTTTCTCAAAAAAGTCTGTATGTTGATTTTTTATAGACAATTTCCTTGCTTTGTTATAGTTGATTGAATATAGAGTTGTATTTTTTTCGCTAAAATTAACAAAACCCAATACCATTTCGTGAAAAATCTTTGTAATTGGATCTTTTGACTGGTCGACAAGGAATGATGCGTCATTCATAAATTGATAGAAATTATCGAAATCTTTATTAAGAAATGAGTTTAAAGATAGTAAACAAAAACATATTGCCGTATCATCACGGTAAATCTCTTTATGCTTTTCCACTCTTTCTTTTATGGCATCATATTTTCCGTCTAATAAATCTGCCACGGACTCGTATACAAAGTTTTTTAAACTCATCTTAATTCTCTCTATTCCTTTATATATAATATAATAAAATCAGAATTTAATCAAAGGTTTACTATACACCAAATTATGTATTTTGAAGCAATTTAAAACCTATTAACGAATATTTTCATATATAGTGAAATTATTCACAGTCTGCTTCCTGTTAAGTCTCTTTAAACCCTATATATAAAATCTTAAATAAGATAAAGACAGTTAGTTATCCTCTTGTTTTTGTGTTTTCAAATATTGCACGACTTTGACTCAATGCCAACATTCTAAATGAACACATTCCGTTCTTTCTGTCCATAACTCCTATGCTTGATAATCTTGCAACAACAAATTCATTTAAATCATCAGGGGAGACAAAAATAGGACAAGTGTTGTTACACTCTCTATTTGAAAACGGGCATGTCATTTCAGCTCCTCCTCTAATTCTTTTAATGCTTGAGCCAATTGTTCATCATTAGGAGCTTTTCCATGCCATCCTGCTTGATTTTCCATAAACGAGACACCTTTCCCCTTTATTGTATTTGCTATTATTGCAGTAGGTCTGGTTGATTTTTTTGCCTTAATAAAAGAATCATATATTTGATCGTAGTCGTGTCCGTTAATTTCTGCTACATTCCAATTAAATGCTCTTAACTTATCATACAAATTATCTAATGCCATTACATTTTCTGTATTGCCATCTATTTGAAGTCTATTTCTATCAATGATAACTATAAGATTATCCAAATTTTTGTGTGAAGCTTGCATAAATCCTTCCCAGCACGAACCCTCTTGAAGTTCTCCATCACCCGTAAAAACAACAACATTAGCAGGATTTCTGTCAAGCTTTAGTCCTAAAGCAATTCCGCAGCTGATAGATATACCCTGTCCAAGTGAACCTGTTGATGTTTCAACTCCTTTAAGATGATGCTTTGAAGGATGTCCTTGTAATTTTGAACCAAAATTCCTGAATGTCATTAATTCACTTTCGGGGAATAGACCATGTTGTGCTAATACTGAATATAAAAGCGGTGATGCGTGTCCTTTTGATAAAATAAATCTGTCACGTATTTCAAAATCAGGTGATTTATCCCATTCTTTAGGAATATTTAAGCATTTGCTAAACAAAACATTCAAAATATCCGCACCTGAAAGTGAACCTCCGGGGTGTCCTGATTTTGCAGAATGAACCATTTTTATAATATTAATTCTTGTATGAGTTGATGATTTTCTGAGTTCTTGAACTTCTGTATCGGTTAACATTATTTATCCTCTTTATATGTAATAACTTTCCATAAAAATTTAGGTATCGACGGGAATATTCTTTTAAATCTTTCGGGCTGGCAGATTGTTCTGTAAAGCCACTCCAACCCTAAATTCTGAAATATTTTTGGTGCTCTTCTAACCGTTCCAGACCAAACATCAAGGCTCCCGCCTATACCTATCATTAAACAAGGAGGGAGAATGTTTTTAGCATTGTAGATAAAAAATTCCTGTTTTGGTGAACCTAATGCAACAAGAACAAGCCTAGGAGCAGATTCTTTAAGCTTTTCATATATTTCATTGTTATCATCAAAATATCCGTTGTGATAGTATACAATATTCAAATTTTCGACTTCTTTTTTTAAATTTTCTACTGCTTTATTTATAACTTCTTCTTTTGCGCCGATTATAGCAATTGGCTTATTGTTTTTTGCACACCAATCGATTAATGTTCTTGCAAAATCTACTCCCGGCACTCGTTCAACGTCGTGTCCTTTGATTTTTAGCGCAATTTTTATGCCAATGCCATCTGGAACAATCATCTCTGCCTTTTGTAGAACCTTTTTAAATTCGATATCTGTTTCCGCCTGTGCATACATTTCAGGATTAATCGTAACAACTTGAGAAACCTTGTCGTCATTGATAAGATTAAAAGCGTGGTCTAAAGAGCATATAAATGACTCTCCGTCTATTTTTATCCCCATTAATTTGTAACTCATAAGTATATTATATATATAGATATCAAAAATTACAATCATTTAGAATCTCGTATTTTGTTAATTCAATGTTGAATTAAGATACCCTCTTGAAATTTAAATTCTTATATTCTAAAATCTTGTTGAAATAAGAAAGGAGTTAAACTATGAAGAAATTATTAACAGTATTAGCAATTATTGCTTTTTCAGGTTCAGTATTTGCAGCTACAGGTTTAAACAAATTTACAAATTCAATCACATCTGGTATAAACAAAGTTAATCAAGCTGAACAAAACTTAAATAATAAAATAGACAAGGCTCAAGCAGACAGAGCAGCTGCCAAGGCTGCTCAAGAAAAGAAGATAGCTGAACAAAAAGCTGCTGCACAGAAGAAGGCAGAAGCACAAAAGAAAGCTTATGAAGCAGAAAAAGCAAAAGTAAAGGCTCAAGCTGATGCTCAAAAGAAAATAGCTAACGATACTAAAAAAGCAGTTGATAATGAGGTTTCTTTCTGGAAAAGCTTAAAATTCTGGAAATAGTATTATTAAAGAATAGTTAAAAAGGAGGACATATTTGTGTTCCTCCTTTTTATTGTATAATATTTAATATGATAGACAGATACTCACGAGAAGAAATAAAAAAGATATGGGATTTGACTTCTAAGTTTAACTATTATTTAAAAGTTGAACTTGCGGTATGCGAAGCGTATTCAAAATTAGGACAAATCCCAGCAAAGAATCTTGAAGAGATAAAACAAAAAGCTTCTTTTTCCGTTGATAGAATTGATGAAATTGAAAAAGAAGTGAGGCATGATGTTATTGCGTTTTTAACTAATGTTAATGAAACAGTCGGAGAAGAAAATGCAAAATATATTCATATGGGGCTTACAAGCTCTGATGTTATTGATACAGCGTTTGCTCTACAAATTGCTGATTCATCCAAGATTATCCTATGTGATATTGAAGAGCTCATAAATACATTAAAAGAACTCGCATTTAAACATAAAAATACAATTTGTATTGGGCGTTCTCATGGTGTTCATGCTGAAGTTACGACTTTTGGATTTAAAATGCTTAATTGGTTGGATGAAGTTCAAAGAGCAAAAGAAAGTTTTGAGTATGCTGTTAAAGAAGTTTCTGTTGGTCAAATTTCAGGTCCTGTCGGAACTTATTCCAACGTATCCCCAAAGGTAGAAGAATTAGCATGCAATATTTTACATTTACCTCCTGCAAAAATATCTACACAAATAATATCACGGGACAGGCATGCAAAATTTATGTCTGCTCTGGCTTTAATTGCATCAATTATTGAACAATTTGCTACGGAAATTAGACACCTTCAAAAAACAGAAGTAAGAGAAGTAGAAGAAGGATTCGGGAAAAATCAAAAAGGTTCATCAGCAATGCCTCATAAAAAGAATCCTGTCTTGTGCGAAAATTTATGTGGTTTGGCTCGTGTAGTCAGGTCAAATATGTTAACTGCATATGAAAATATAAATCTTTGGCATGAAAGAGATATTTCTCACAGTTCGGCAGAACGTATAATTTTCCCTGATTCATTAATATTAGTTGATTTTATGCTTCATAGATTTATCGGAATAATGACAAATCTTGTTGTCCATGAAGATAATATGTTTAAAAATACACAATTGTACGGTGGTGTTATTTATTCTCAAAAAATAATGCTTAAGCTTGTAGAAAAAGGTTATACAAGAGAAGATGCATATAGAATTGTTCAAAAACATGCACTTAATGCATTAAATGGCGGAAATTTTAAAGAAGGTTTAGCAAATGATAATAGTGTTAAATCAATTCTTTCCAAAGATGAGCTTGATGCTTGTTTTGTTGTTCAAGATTATTTGAAAAATTTAGATTCTGTATATAACCGTTTTTTTAATTAAATAGCAAATTTATTTTTTACGTGTTTTTGTCCTTTAAAAGGAGAAATTATGTATACTAACAAAATTCAGCCAATATCTTTAAAAGGAAGTCTGCAAAGACGATTAATTCCTCTTAAAGAATATAAGGGTCCGTTTCTTGAATTAAGATTTTGGGAGCAGGAAGAAGTTGATATTTTAAATAAGCAGTTATCATGTTTAGAGAATGAAGCCGAAGATATAATACGAACAATGAATATAAACCCGCATCTGACTGGATATCAAAAGAATAAATGTCATTACAAACTTATGAATATTGAAACTTCAATAAATGCTGTAAAAAATAAAATATTTAGTATAAAAAAAGAACGTTATTTAAAACAATTAGCTGATAACAGTAAGTTATAACAGGTAATATATTTATTTTACAGTAAAAATTCTGACTCAAATATTAATTTTAGACTAAGAATCTTTTTTCTGTGTAAGCACAGATTTATTTTGTGAGCTCATTATGTAAATTTTTGTAAATTTGCCACTTGAAAAAATGTAAAAGATACCCTTATTAGTTGACTGAATTTTTTGACGGGGTATTATAGAAGAACATGCGGTCATGTACATGGGATAATTATGTCCGTTGGGTTAAACATAACAGAAGAAAGTGTTATACCCTAAAATATATCAAAGACAAAGGTTGAAAATATTATAATAGCGCAGTGCATGCTGCAAGTAAAATTGAATAGTTAAAGGTATGTCGCAGTCTTAGTTACGTTTGACTACCCTATTATAAATAAAATAACGTACATCACACAAAGACAAATGAGGTGAATTAATGTCGACAGAATACGCAAAAAGAGTAACGCCAATGGGTATACCAAATACTCGTTTGGACGATTTACCGGATTTAATTGACGTGCAAAAAAAATCATTTGAATGGTTTTTAAAAGAGGGATTAAAAGAAGAATTGCTGGCATTCTCTCCTGTTAAAGATTATACAGGAAGACTAGAGCTACACTTCTTGCCTAATTACACGTTTGACAATGCAAAATACACGGTTGAAGAAGCTCGTATCCATGATACGACTTATGCTAAACAACTTCGTGTAATGGTTAGATTAGTAAACCGTGATAGCGGTGAAATAAAAGAACAAGAAGTTTATATCGGTGATATCCCTACAATGACTGATAAAGGTACTTTCATTGTAAACGGTGCTGAACGTGTTATCGTTTCTCAAATAGTTCGTTCTCCTGGTGTTTACTTTAAGAGAGAAATCTCTCCGACAGGTAAGAGATTGTATAATGCAACTATGATTCCAAACAGAGGGGCATGGTTAAAGATTGAAACAGACTCAAATGACGTTATCCACGTTAAGATTGATAAAAACAGAAAAATACTTGCTACTACATTGCTTAAAGCAATGGGTATTACTGTAGCAGAAATGGAATCTTTATTTACTCACTTTGAATTCTTGAAAAAGACGTTAGATAAAGATACAACTGAAACTACAGACGATGCATTAATTGATTTATATAAAAAATTAAGACCGGGAGATCCTGCTTCAGCTCAAGGCGGTCGTCAAATATTAGAATCAAGATTCTTTGATGAAAAGAAATATGATATCGGTCGTGTA
This sequence comes from uncultured bacterium, assembly GCA_902775025.1. Lineage (GTDB taxonomy): Bacteria > Cyanobacteriota > Vampirovibrionia > Gastranaerophilales > Gastranaerophilaceae > CAG-196. The sequence continues at coordinate 17,189 of CACYKP010000001.1, forward strand.
GGTCGTTATAAATTAAATAAAAAATTAAATTTAAATATTCCTAAGAATCAAAGAACATTAACAGTTCAAGATATCGTTGCTTCAATAGAGTACTTAATTAACTTAACTTATGATGAAGGAACATTAGATGATATCGACCACTTAGGAAACAGAAGAATCCGCTCGGTCGGTGAACTTCTTCAAAACCAATTCAGAGTTGGTCTTTCAAGAATTGAAAGAATTGTAAAAGAAAGAATGACTCTTCAAGATTCTGAAACATTAACTCCGTTGAACTTGTTAAATACAAAACCGTTAGTTGCTTCATTGAAGGAATTTTTTGGTTCTTCACAGTTATCACAGTTCATGGACCAAATTAACCCGCTAGCTGAATTAACACACAAAAGACGTGTATCAGCTTTAGGACCCGGCGGTTTACAAAGAGAAAGAGCTGGATTTGCAGTTCGTGATATTCACCCTTCTCACTACGGACGTATTTGTCCTGTTGAAACTCCTGAAGGTCCGAATGCAGGTTTGATTGGTTCATTAGCTACTCACGCAAGAGTTAATGATTACGGCTTTGTTGAATCGCCGTTCTTTGTAGTAAAAGACGGTGTTGTAACTGACGAAGTTGTTTACATGACAGCAGATGAAGATGAAAACTTCCGTTGTGCTCCGGCTGACGTTCAGTTAAATAAAGATAACACATTCAAGCAAAAACAAGTTCCGGTTCGTTATAAATCAGAATTTATTATGTGTGATTCTTCAAAAGTCGACTATGTAGGTGTTTGTCCTATTCAGATTATATCTGTTGCAACATCCATGATTCCGTTTATCGAACACGATGATGCTAACCGTGCGCTGATGGGTTCAAACATGCAACGTCAATCAGTACCTCTTCTTATTACAGAAAGACCTGTTGTCGGAACAGGTATGGAAAGAAGAGTTGCAAAAGACTCAGGTATGGTAGTTTGTGCTAAATGCGACGGTACTGTAGAAAGAGTTGTCGGTGAAGAAATTGTTATTAGAGATTTACAAGGTAAAGCTCATCTACATACATTAATGAAATACGTTCGTTCTAACCAAGATACATGTATTAACCAAAAACCGATTGTTCACGAAGGCGATAAGGTTAAAGCAGGCGATGTAATTGCTGATGGTGCTTCTACAAGCTGCGGTGAACTTTCAATCGGTAAAAATATTTTGGTAGCATATATGCCTTGGGAAGGATATAACTTCGAAGATGCTATCTTACTTTCTGAAAGATGCGTTCACGATGATATATTTACATCAGTTCACATTGAAAAATTAGAAATTGATGCAAGACAAACAAAATTAGGGCCTGAAGAAATAACAAGAGAAATTCCTAATGTATCAGAAGAAGCTTTAAGACACTTAGACGAAAGAGGAATTGTTCGTATTGGTGCGAGAGTTTATGCTGATGATATTCTTGTAGGTAAGGTTACTCCAAAGGGTGAAAGCGAACACCCACCAGAAGAGAAACTTTTGAGAGCAATCTTTGCAGAAAAAGCAAGAGATGTAAAAGATAACTCTTTAAGAGTCCCTCACGGTGAAGGCGGTCGTGTAGTCGATGTTAAGGTCTTCGATAGAGAAAAAGGCGATGAATTACCACCCGGAGCAAACACTGTTATAAGAGTTTATATTGCTCAAAAGAGAAAAGTCTCTGTCGGTGATAAACTTTCAGGTCGTCACGGAAACAAAGGTATCGTTTCTAGAATATTACCAAAAGAAGACATGCCGTTCTTACCTGATGGTACTCCGGTTGATATAGTATTAAATCCTCTTGGTGTTCCTTCTCGTATGAACGTTGGTCAAACTTATGAATGCTTGCTAGGTTTAGCCGCATACTTAACAAAAGACCATTATGAAGCACCTTCTTTTGATGAAAGATATGGTGATAACCAATCAGAGATAGCTACTAAGGCTGAACTTATGAGAGGTATTAAAGAATCTGGCTGCGATTGGGTTAGACCTGACGGTAAAGTTTACCTGATTGATGGTAGAACCGGTGAACCTTTTGATGAGCCGATTGCAGTAGGTCTTTCTTATATCTTGAAACTTGTTCACTTAGTAGATGATAAGATTCACGCACGTTCAACAGGTCCTTACTCATTAGTTACACAACAACCTTTAGGTGGTAAGGCTCAGTTCGGCGGACAAAGATTCGGTGAAATGGAAGTTTGGGCTCTTGAAGCTTATGGTGCTGCTTATACTCTTCAAGAAATGTTAACTATCAAATCAGATGATGTTAACGGAAGAAATAGAGCATATGAAGCTATCGTTAAGGGCGACAATATTCCGAGACCTGGTATCCCTGAGTCATTTAAGGTACTTGTAAGAGAATTGCAAAGTATCGGTTTAGATATTACAGTTGCTAAGAAAAACGGCACAGAAGTTGATTTGATGTCTGATATGGACGACTTAAGAAAAGCTGCTCCAAAGAGAACTTTATCTGATATAGATTCTGAACTCTTAAATATCAACTTCTTTGAAACTTCTACAACGTTAGGCGAAATATAAGGAGATAGGAAATTGTCTACAAGTATTGATTATTTTGATTATATAAGAATAAGTATTGCATCTCCGGAAAGGATACTTCAATGGTCTCACGGCGAAGTTACAAAACCGGAAACAATAAACTATAGAACATTAAAACCTGAAAGAGATGGTTTGTTCTGTGAAAGAATTTTTGGACCTACAAAGGACTGGGAATGCTATTGCGGAAAGTATAAAAGAGTACGCCATAAAGGTATTATTTGTGAACGATGCGGTGTCGAAGTTACTGACAGTAAAGTCAGACGTCACAGAATGGGGCACATAAAGCTTGCTGCTCCTGTTTCTCACATTTGGTTCTTGAAAGGTATTCCTTCATACTTAGGATTACTTCTTGATATGACTCTTAAAGATCTTGAACAAGTTATTTACTTCAATAATTATGTTGTAATTGATCCTGCTGATTCACCGTTTAAGAAGTTCCAATTATTAAGTGAAGAAGAATATGAAGACTTTATTTTAGAAAATGAAGAGTCTAAACTAGAAGTCGGAATTGGTGCAGAAGCGATTAAAAAACTTTTAGGCGAAATTAATACTAAGGAATTGGCTGAAGAAATCAGAACTGAATTAGCTCAAGGTGTTACTTCTGTTCAAAGAAAAGGTAAGTTAATTAAGAGATTAAGATTATTAGATTCATTAATCTCTTCAGAAACTGAACCTACTTGGTTAATAATGGATGTTCTTCCAGTTACACCTCCGGATTTAAGGCCAATGGTTCAATTAGACGGTGGCAGATTTGCAACATCTGATTTGAACGACCTATACAGAAGAGTAATTAACAGAAATAACCGTTTACAAAGACTTCTTGAAATGGGTGCTCCTGAAATTATCGTAAGAAACGAAAAGAGAATGCTACAAGAAGCTGTAGATGCTCTTATTGATAATGGTAGAAGAGGCAGAACTGTTGTTGGTCCGAATAACAGAGCGTTAAAGTCATTATCTAACATTATTGAAGGTAAACAAGGTCGTTTCCGTCAAAACTTGTTAGGTAAACGTGTTGACTACTCCGGTCGTTCAGTTATTGTAGTAGGTCCTACATTGAAACTTAACCAATGCGGCTTGCCTAAAGAAATGGCAATTGAATTATTTAAACCGTTTGTTGTTAACAAACTTATTGAAAGAGGATACGTTCAAAATATTAAGTCTGCTAAAAAGATGATTGAACGCTCTGATGCAAAAGTTTGGGATATATTGGAAGAAATTATTGACGGACATCCTGTAATGTTGAACCGTGCACCAACCCTTCATAGACTGGGTATTCAAGCATTTGAACCTAAGTTGGTTGAAGGTAGAGCTATCCAACTTCACCCGTTAGTATGTACAGCATTCAACGCTGACTTCGACGGTGACCAAATGGCTGTTCACGTACCGCTTTCAATTGAAGCTCAAACAGAAGCTAGAATGCTTATGTTAGCTACAAATAACATATTAGCTCCGGCTAACGGCAAACCAATTATTACTCACTCACAAGATATGGTTCTTGGTTTGTATTACTTAACAATTATGAAGAATCCGGATCAAGAAGTTAAGGGTTACTTCTATAGCTTCCAAGATGCTATTGCAGCACTCGAAGCTAAAGTAATTACATATCATGACAAAATTGTGGTTCGTGATGAAAAAGGTAAGAGAATTGAAACTACTGTCGGCAGAATCTTATTCAACGAAGCAGTAAGAAAAGCTCTTGCATAATTGGTTAACAAATTGTAGGGTGCATCGTTGATGCACCGCAACAAAAACGGTGCGGTTTATACCACACCCTACGATAATAAAAAAAATAGAGAAATTGAGGAAATATAAATATGGAAAATACTTACACACACAAAACTCATACTCCTGAATTCATCAATAAACAGATGGATAAAAAGGGTTTGAATAAGTTGCTGGCTCAAATCTATTTAGAATACGGCGGAGCTAAAACAGCAGACCTTGCTGATACTCTTAAAAATTTGGGTTATAAAATGGCAACTCAATCAGGTGTTACAATTTCTATCTCTGACCTTCAAGTTCCAGATACAAAGAAAGCACTTCTTGAAGAAGCAGAAAAAGAAATTGAAAAATCAACACACAGATATTTAAAAGGTGAAATTACCGAAGTAGAAAGATATACAAAGGTTATCGATACTTGGTCTGAAACAACAGCTAAGTTGACAGAACAAGTAGTTGAAAACTTTGACAGATTGAACCCGGTATATATGATGGCATTCTCAGGTGCGAGAGGTAACTTATCACAGGTTTCACAGTTAGTCGGTATGAGAGGTTTGATGGCTGACGCACAAGGTCAGATTATCGACTTGCCGATTACATCAAACTTCAAAGAAGGTCTATCCGTTACCGAATACATCATTTCTTCATACGGTGCAAGAAAAGGACTTGTAGATACAGCGCTTAAAACAGCTGACTCTGGATACTTAACAAGACGTTTGGTTGATGTTGCGCAAGACGTTATAATCCGTGCCGAAGATTGCGGTGGTGATAAATATATCAACATGAAGCCTATTATGGATGGTGATGCAATTATTGTTCCATTGGTAGATAGATTGTTGGGGAGAACTGTTGCTCAGGATATTTATGACGAAGACGGGAAAACTCTTCTTGTTGCCAAAAATACTACAATGGACAGAAAAGATATTAAAAAAATATCTCACTTAAATCTGACTGAATTAAAAGTTCGTTCAGGTTTAACCTGTTCTCTAGAGTACGGTGTTTGCCAAAAATGTTACGGTTGGGCATTGACTTCTCAAAAACTTGTAGATGTTGGTGAAGCTATCGGTATTATTGCTGCTCAGTCAATCGGTGAGCCCGGAACACAGTTAACAATGAGAACATTCCACACGGGTGGTGCTGTTGGTGTAAAAGAAGCTACAAAAGAGATCCATTCACCTGTTAGCGGTACTGTTGAATCCAAGCTTAAAACAAGAGAACTTAGAACTCGTCACGGTGATGTTGTTAGAGTATCTATTTATGAAGCTGATATCGAAATTAAGTCAGGTAAAAAAGCAGAAAAAGTTCATATACCTGCAGGTGCAACAGTATTCTTTGATGACGGAATGAAAATTGAAAAAGACTTCAAACTTGCTGAATTTAAGCCTTCTTCAAATGAATCCCGTTTAACGGAAAAAGCTACTAAAGATATTAATGCTGATATATCAGGTATGGTTATGTTTGAAGACTTTGTTGCCGATGAAAAGAAAGACAGACAAGGTAATATTTCAAGAACTGCTAACAAAAACGGTATTGTTTGGGTAATTGGCGGCGATGTATATAATCTTCCCGGTGGTTCAAAAATTTTAGTTGAAGATGAACAAAAAGTTAAAGCAGGTGACAGACTTGCTGAAACCTTAATTATCTCTGAACATGGCGGTGAAGTAAGATATGGTGAAGATTTAGTTGTTGAAGAGATTAAATCAGGTAAGAATAAGATTAATAAGATTGTTTCAGGTAAAGAAATTACAATCGTAATCGCATCTTTATCTCCTTCTAATGCTAAATTTGAACAAACAAAGAAAGAACAATTATGGACAGTTAAGAAGTCTGATGAAAAGTATATCGTTAAGGCTCCTATAGATACAACTGTTGAAAACGGTATGATTATTGCCGAACTTATCGATGACGAATGTTCTGTTTCATCAAGTGGTGAGATTAAATATTTGGACATTGAAGTTGATGAAAATCAAATTGTTACAAAACCGGGTAATATTGTATTTGTTCCTGAAGAAGTTCATCAAATTAACAAAGATGCAACTCTTAGAATGGTTGAAAACGGTACATTTGTTACTGCAGGTACAGAAGTTGTAAAAGATGTATATTGCCACATCGATGGTATTGTCGAATTTAAAGAATTTAATGGTGTAATTCACGAAATTACCATAAGACCTGGTGAAGTTCATACATTATCAAGCATGTCCGAATTAAAAGTTGAAGAAGGCTCTGTTGTTGAAGCAGGTACTACAATTGCAAAAGGTATTAAGGTTAAAGAAACTTCTATCGTTTCATTGATGGAAATGGATTTTGATGATCTTGACATTGATGATTTGGATGAAGAAATTGATACAACATCTCTTGAGGAAGAATCATTGGAAGACAAGCCTGTACAAATTCTTGTAAGACCTGTTCAACCTATGTATATTGAACCAAAAGATGTATCTATAAAATTTAGTTCAACAGATGAGTTAATAAGCATAGTTCCTGTAACTCAATTACAATATAAAGATGGGGCAAGAGTTCGTAACTTAGACGGTGCAACTCTAACAAGAACATCGCTTGTTCTTCAAATGCAAGGATATTTATCTCACCTTAAAGGTTTGGTAGAACTTGATGATAAAGGTGATTTAAAGATTGTTGTATTAGAAACATTAATTGTAAGACGTGAATTAGAAGGTAATTCAAAACTTAACAGTTCACTTCAAACAGAATTATTGGTTAAAAACGGTGATGTAATTGAAGCTAAAACACCGGTTGCAAAAACTGATGTACTTGCTCTTAATGATGGTACAGCATCGGTTAAAGGTGATGTTACAGAGTCAAGAAGATTACTTTTAAATTGTGCTAATTATGAAACAACAATATCAACAAAAAACAAACCATCTGTAAAGAAAGGTGCGTTTATAAAACTTGATACTGAACTTGCAAGCTCAGGTGAAACAGCTACTGTATCAGGTAAGATTATTGATGTATCTCCAAAATCAGTTACAATAAGAACAGGTCGTCCGTATTTAATCAGCCCAGGTACTATGTTACAAGTAGATGAAGGTGCTCTTGTTCAACACGGTGATATGTTAGCATCACTTGTATTTGAAAGAGAAAAAACAGGCGATATTGTTCAAGGTTTGCCGAGAGTAGAAGAACTTCTTGAAGCTCGTAAACCTAAGGATTGCGCTATTTTGGCTGAGTATGACGGTACAGCAAAAATCGAAATTGAAGATGATGTTCCTAGATTATATCTTGTTTCAGATGAAGGTTCATCAACTGAGATTAAGTTTGCAATTGATGCAAGTATAGTTGTTACTAACGGTCAAAAGATTAAGAAAGGTCAGCCTTTGACAAGCGGTCCTCTTAATCCTCATGATATTATAAGACTTTGCGGGCCGGAAGAAGCGCAACAATATTTAGTAGACGAAGTACAACGTGTATATCGTTCTCAAGGTGTAGAAATTGCTGATAAGCACGTTGAAATTATTGTTCGTCAAATGACTAAAAAAGTCCGAATTGTTGATTCCGGTGATACTAATTTACTTCCTGGTGAGTTAGTTGAAGTTCAAACTTTTGAGAACGAAAATAAAGCGGTTAAAGAACATGACGGACAAGAAGCTACTTGTGAATATATGCTGCTTGGTATTACAAAAGCTTCATTAAACACAGAATCCTTCATTTCAGCTGCATCATTCCAAGAAACTACAAGAATCTTGACAGAAGCTGCTGTTGACGGCAAGAAGGATATGTTAAGAGGTTTGAAAGAAAACGTAATTATCGGTAGATTAATACCAGCCGGTACCGGTTTCCACCACTTAACATACGCTAGTGAAGAACGTGATAAAGAAGCTCAAAAAAGAGCAGCTCAACGTAATCAAGCCAGAAAACCTTCTGCTATATTAGAAGAAATTGAAGGTATGTTTGGAGCTCCTGAACTTACAGCAGGAAATGACAGCATAATTGAAGATTAATTTAAATCTTTATAATAAAAACAGAGGTTTAATTTTGAACCTCTGTTTTTTTATTTGTAATTTATATGGTATAATACGCTTATGGCAATAATATCAGATAATGAGGAGATAAGTAAAAATCAAGGTTCTTTAGGGAAAAAGAACCCTGTTGTTAAGCCTGAAAATATAGAGTATGATAAAACTTTTGAAAATAGCATACGCCCAAAGGATTTTGACAGTTATATAGGTCAAACTTCTTTAAAAGAAACTTTAAAAATTACGCTTGAAGCGGCTAAGCTAAGAGATAAACCTCTAGATCATATGCTTTTTTACGGACCTCCGGGGCTGGGTAAAACTACTGTTGCAGGAGTAATTGCTGCACAAATGGGAGTCGAAATTCGTATTACTTCAGCACCTGCACTTGAAAGACCTCGTGATATAATCGGAATTTTAATGTCTTTAAAGGGCGGTGAAATATTATTTATAGATGAAATACACCGTTTAAATAAAGTTGCAGAAGAGATTTTGTATCCTGCTATGGAAGACTTTACTCTCGATATGACGACAGGTAAAAGTCAGACTGCTAAAACATTAAGGATACCGATTCCTAAATTTACATTAATCGGTGCCACAACTAAAGCCGGTGAACTATCAAGTCCATTAAGAGATAGATTTGGTATAATTCATCGTTTAGAGTTTTATACTGTTGAAGAACTTTCACAGGTAGTTAAAAGAACTGCTCAAATTTTAGATATAAATATTACTGAAGAAGGAGCCAAGGCTATTGCAAAACGTTCAAGAGGTACACCAAGAATTGCTAACAGGCTTGTAAAAAGAGTATCAGATTTTGCACTTGTAAAATTCGACGGGATTATTGATGCAAAAGTTGCAAACGAGTCTTTGGATATATTAAAAATTGATGAGTTTGGTTTAGATAATACCGATAGGGCATTATTAAATCTTATTATTGAAAAGTATGACGGAGGGCCTGTTGGTATTGAAACTATTGCAGCAGCTCTAAGCGAGGATGTCAGAACAATAGAAGATGTATGTGAACCCTATTTATTGCAAGCAGGTTTATTACAAAGAACCCCTAGGGGACGTAAAGTCTCACCTGAAGGGTATAGACATTTGGGAATAAAAGTGCCGTCAGAGCAGCAATCTTTGTTTTAGTATCAGAGGGGTGATATGAATATAAAATATTTTATTATATTATTATTTACATTTGTATTTACGCTTCCCGTTTTTGCTGATAATGTTCGTTTCTTTCCTTCTGAAACGGGTAAGGTTATTAGTGTTAATTATGTCGATACTGATGAAACGATTGCACAAACAAAACAAATTGCTACAATTAAAATATTATCCGGTGAATTTAAAGGTGAGACCGTTAATATTGATAATGTTTTAACAGGAAATCCATATTATGATATTAAACTTAAAAAAGGTGTAAAAGTTTTGCTTCATGTCGAGGATAACGGCGATGGAGTGGAATTTTCAATAGAAGATATAAAACGTGCAGGAACGCTTGTATGGCTTTCTATAATTTTTTGCGGGTTACTTATATATGTAGGTAAGAAAAAAGGCTTATTCAGCCTTGTAGCTATCGCTATTACAGTATTATTAATTACGCATATAATGTCTCCTCTTATATTGTTTGGATTAAATCCGATTTTTGCTACAATCACTATATGTTTAATTTCAACTGCTATAACAATGTATCTTGTAGGTGGCTTTAATGCAAAAAGCACATCTGCAGTATTAGGTACTGCATTAAGTCTTATATTTGCAGGAATTCTAGCCGGACTAACCATGTTTACTGCTCATCTTACAGGATTTAGCGGTGAAAATTCAACTTTCTTATACTCTGCTCATCCTGAAATGGATTTCGTTGGTCTTGCAATATCTATGATAGTTCTGGCAACATTAGGTGCGGTTATGGATGTTGCAATGTCTATTTCAAGCACTATAAATGAGATATATTTAACTGATAAAACAAAATCTGTTAAAGCGCTTTTTATATCGGGTATGAATGTCGGCAGGGATATTATAGGTACAATGGCTAATACCCTTATTCTTGTTTATTTAGGCGGTTCTTTACCACTTGTGTTACTCGCAAGTAATATTGATCTGCAAAAATTTATAAATTTGAATCAAGTTGTAACCGAAGTTGCTTCTGCACTTATTGGCAGTATTGGAATTGTTATATGTGTTCCTTTTACGGCACTCGTTGCTTCAGCTTTAATTCATAAGTATTCAAAAAAAGCAGAAAATGAAAAAATACCATTTGAAGAATAGAATTGCATTAAATGAATGGTAGTGCTAGAATGGACTTTAAGAGGAGAGAAAAAATGAAAAAAATAATTGTTATATTATTAATGATGCTTTTTGTATGTACAAATACTGTTTTCGCAGGAACCTTTAAAGCTGACGCAAAAACAAAAAGAATCGCTGCAGGAACAAGATTTCAAATTGAATTTTTGCAATCTGTAACTACTTCAGCAGGTAATGAAGGTGACTTTTTTACTGCGGCTTTAAAAGATGAATTGAAAACGAATAATACTATTATTCTTCCAAAAGGTTCAGTTATTAGAGGCAGCATATCTAATGTTAAAACTGCTAAAAGATTTTCTAGGGGCGGCATGTTGTATCTTGATTTTGATCACGTTGTAACTCCAAACGGCAGACAAATACCGTTGGATTTGTCAGTTGTACAATGTAATGACAGGATTTATTATGATGGTGGTTTGTATAATAGCTTAGGGTATGGAGAAGCAATAAAAGAAAATTATAATAAAGGTGTTGATATTACTAAAAATGCAACAGAATATGGTTTAAGTGTAGGAGATACTCATCCCGGACTACAATTCTTGACAACACCATTCTGCGCTGTAGGTGGTTTTATTGGTGGTGTCGGCTATGTTATTGGTGATTCTGTAGCAGATATGTTTAGAAAAGGTAAAGACGTAATTCTTACAAAAGGTGAAACAATAACTGTTCAGCTTATAAATCCAATAGATGTTCCTGTTTATTAATAAATAATAAATTAAGATTAAACCGTTTAGGATTTTGTGAGAGGTGTATAACAACACATCACAAAAGTGATGGTGGATGCTCATTTCACTCACAACAAAAAACTAAAAAGAGGAGTATAATATTCAGCAGTAAGGGTAATTGTATTTGATTTGCTACACATTCAGCAAACTACGCTTTTAAACCTTACGGTTTATTCCCTCTCTTTTTTTGACTTCCGTTCGCAAATCCTCCGAATCCTGATAAAGTTGACGCTTTGTAGGGGTTCTTTCTACTCCACGTTACTAGCAAAATAAAATAGCCTATGGCAAGATCCAAGGCTATTTTTAACGGCGGTCAGGACTGTGCCGAGAGAAAGGTGACTAAATGTCACGTTTCTCGAGAGGGGCAGAACCCCAATGACGTAAGTTATTGCGGGTTCAATTCTCAAAAACAAAAAAGCCCTCAAAGGAGGACTTTTATTGGCGGCGGTAAGGACTCTGCCGAAGAAAATCCGAACCGTTGAGGATTTTCTGAGAGGGGCGAACCCCAATGACGTAAGTTATTGCGGGTTCAATTCCCAAAAACAAAAAAGCCCTCAAAAGAGGACTTAAATTGGCGGCGGTAAGGGGAATTGAACCCCTGTTTGGAGAATGAGAATCTCCCGTCCTAACCACTAGACGATACCGCTATGTAATTATATTTTAATATTATAAAAAAAATAATTAAAATACAATACAGTGTCTGATTTTTTATAAAAAAAACCACTCGTGTGTGTGAATCGAGTGGGTTGTTTTCTGCATCCTAATGGTCTTTTTTAGTGTTTATTATCTAGGAGTTTATATGATTTTTGGGGTTATTAGTTTTACTATTTATATCCCTTGTTTTAGTGTTTGGACTACACTTAATGTGTCCTTTATTATTATTGCACATCATTTTTTAAAGTCAACACTTTTGTTTAATTCAATTCAAAAAAGATGTTTAAATTACTTACAAGTCAATAACTATAAGATGTTTAGCCAATTTACAAATCTTAATATAATAAATACAAAAAAGGGTATTAATTGTAATTAATACCCTTTATCTGTATTCTATATATATTTAAATTCTATTCATCGGAATCTAGAGACTGATATCCTGATTTATGTGACTTAAGGAGAACACCCCTCTTTGATGATTGAATAAATTCAATCATTTTTTCAATATATTCATTCATAGGAATTTCAGCTTTTATCTTTTCTATTGCTTGTGTTGTATTTAATTCTTCAGATATCAAATACTTAAATGCTAAGTTCATGTTGTTTCTCACCTCTTGTGAAACACCTCTGCGTTTTAGAGCAACGACATTTAATCCTCTCGGAACAGGTGGTCTGCCTTCGCCTTTAGAATATGGAAGTATATCCTGACGAGATGCTGAGAAACCGCTTATTATTGCCATATCACCAATTCTGATGTTTTGGTGGAATACGCTCATGCCGCCGACAAAAGCGCCAAACCCAACGTGTACATGTCCTCCTAATGTAACAAGATTTGCCAATATTACTTGATCTGCCAGAACACAATTATGTGCAACGTGAGAACCAACCATCAATAAGCACTTATTGCCAATTCTCGTTGTAAAATCTCCGCATGCTGCACCACGGTGAATTGTAACGTTTTCTTTTATAATAGTATCATCGCCAATTACAACTTTAGTAGATTCACCTTTATAACCCAAGTCTTGCGGTTCAGAACCAATTGTAGAAAATGGTGATACTGTACATCTTTCACCAATTTCTGCATATTCGATATATGCATTTGCGATAATTCTTGTATCTTTACCTATTTTTACGCCTTCACCGATAACTACATTCGGCCCGATAATTACTCCTTCTGATATTTCGGCAGTCGGGTGAATTACTGCAGAAGGATGGATATTTGTTTTTTCAAGTAATGTATTTGTCATTCTCTTTCTCCATAAATATTGTCAACTATTTAAGTATAGTATAAATTTTTCAAATTATTGAAAATATTTATATAACCTTAATATTAGGTGTGTTATTTATGAAAATTATAGCTATGACTTACTCAACAACGCTCTGTCAAATGCATTTTTATAGTAATCCATATTTATATTCAGATTTTCTCCGATATCAAATAACATCGTGAGTAAATCCTTGTCTGCTTGACATGATATATTTTGGATTAGTTCTTCAAAATTAGAAACTATCTTTGAGAAATAATAGCTTTGAGCTTCTGCAATATCTACTTTTAGTTCAAGCTTATTTATACAATCTAGCAGTTCTAATGTAGCGTCAACCTGTTGCAAATCAAGTGCGTATGAAAGCCTGTTTATGTTTTGTGCTATTTTTTTGCTAAATATTTTTGCGGTAGGCATTTTATCAATTTCTACACCAATTCTTTTGGCTTCAAAATTAATATCTGATGCTTGTTGAATTATATCAGAGTCAATAAATCCTTTTGTGCTTGAAAATAGTTCGTTAAATTGCTTTGTGAGAACGTACTGAGCTGATATTTTAAATTCTTTAGGGATAGCAAGACCAAGACCTTGCATTTGATATATAGAACCTTTGCCTTCGTTATACATAGATTCATAAGTATTAGAAAAGATTTGTAATTTACCTTTAAGCATTGTTTGCAGAATTTTACGACGTTCTTCAATAAAGATGTCTTTAAGCGTAAAGTATTCTTTTCCGTAATAACTGTCAATTTTTCTTATAATTTCTGTCAGCGGTGAAACTAAGAAGGTTCTGATTAATTCTTTTTTTATCTCACTAAAATCATTACCGTATTCTTTTATGGCACAGTGAAAATCACCGCCGGAGAATTGTAAAAGTGAAAACATCATATTTGATTTTTCTTGTGTTATTAATGATTCAACCTCAATATGTCCGATTATTAACTTTGAATCACCCTTCTTAATCTCTTTATAAGATTTTTTCTTTATTTTATAGCAATATACATTTTCTTCTTCATCTACATCTTGATATAATGAAGAGATTGCCCATAAACAAACAATCTGTTTTGAAGTAACTATTGATGGTTTTACAAATTTTTCATATACATCTTTTCCTGAACCAAATTCAGGTATGTTACTTTTTGCCTCTTTTAGAATCTCTAAAAATGGTGTTTCCAAATCTTTTTTTAGAAACGATTTTGCCAGCTGCATAACTCTTGCAGCATATTTCATAATTTGAACAGTTTCGATTCCGGAAATTTCAGAGAAAAACCAACCGCAGCTTGTGTACATAAGCATAGCTTCTCTTTGTATCTCTAATAGTTCCATTGCCCTAACTTTTTGTTCATCGTCTAAATCAGGCAAAAAATATTCATCTTGAAAACTTTTAACGGAAGCAGATGACCTGTCTAATATCACATTAATATAATTGTTTCTTGCTTCTTCAGGTTCAGTAAAATATTTTTTGCCATATTTGTTGAAAATATTAACTGTTTCATCTCTCAAATAGTCAAGCGCCTGCCTTAGAGGTTTTCTCCATTTTTGGTTCCAACCCGGATGTCCTCCTGTTGAGCAGCCACAATCATCACTCCATCTTCCTACTCCATGGAAACAACTCCAAGAAGAAACAGGTTTAATTTCCACTTCCCAATTGCTTCTGTATTTATCAAGATATTCAGCATAATTAGTAATAATGAAGCCGGAATCTTTTACTTTTAATTTAACAGCATATGAAAGTGCCATATCACCAAATTTAGTATGGTGTCCGTAACTTTCTCCATCTGTTGCTATATTAACTAATTGCGGATAATTTCTGTCTCTTGATATACCGTCTTTCAGCCTGCTAACAAATTTATTTCCGTCTTTTAATAGTTCGTCAAATGCAACAGATCGTGATATTGCACCATCATAGAAGAATAAATCTATGTATTTTCCGGGTGCTGACTTAATATAGTATCTGTATGAACGAGCAGGATCAATATTTCCCCAACTTACATCCTGCCAATTATTTTCACCTTCTTTTCTTATTTTTTGTGCTTGATATGGAGATAGAATTGTAAATTTAATACCATTTTCTACAAGTACTCTTAAAGTATCGTCATCAGTTGCTGTTTCCGCAAGCCACATTCCTTCAGGCTTTCTTCCGAAACGATATTCAAAATCTTTTATACCCCACTTAACTTGTGTTTGTTTATCACGTTCACTTGCCAGCGGCATTATCATGTGATTATAAACTTGAGCAATTGCGTTACCATGCCCGTTATGAGTTTTTCGTGAGTTTATGTCAGCCTTAATTACACGTTCGTAAGCTAACGGTGCAAACTCTTCCATCCAAGATAAAAGTGTAGGGCCAAAGTTATAACTCATATATTCATAGTTATTTACAACGTTTAAAATTTGATTATCTGAGGTTACAATTTTAGATACGGAATTAGGGTTATAACATTCAGCATTAATTCTTTCATTCCAATCGTGAAATGGTCGAGCGCTATCTTGCTCTTCAATAGCTTCTAGCCAAGGATTTTCTCTTGGTGGCTGATAAAAGTGTCCATGGATTGTTAAAAATACCTTATCCTTATCATTCGTTAATTCCGTCATCTATTTTTAATCCTCCATATTTGAATTTACTTTTTTTCTTCCGGAGCTTTTTTTGTGATTTTGAGTTCTTGTACGTCAATCCAAGCATCACCTAGAGCATCAGAAAAAACTGTTCCCTTAATCTCAATTTCGTCATTTGTTTTTAAATCAATAAATTTTTCTGCAACTGATCGTTTTAAAAATAGTTTCATCTCAGACAGCGGGATGTTAAATGTTGTGTCATCACGTTTAATAAGAAATGAGATATAGTCTTCCGATGACTTCATAGCAGGTTTATAGTCTAAGCCTAAAGTTGAAAACTTATCAAACTTAGCTTCCATTAATATTGTTTTATTCAAGTATGTACTAGGTGAATTTATTACTGTCAGCGGTTTTACATATAGACATTTTGATGCTTGAATCTGTTGAACTACCGGTTTAGCTGCCGATGATTCAGCATTAACTTTATATAAAGTGCTTGTTGTAATTAATCCGGCTGTTAATGATATTAACATAAGTGATTTTATAAATTTCATAATAATTACCCTCTTCTTTCTTTTATTTTAGCATGTAATTTACTCTTAGACAATTATTTGGATATTATATTGTTGCATTTACACATTCTTTTAGCTAATATTATATTATATGAAAGATTTAAAAGCTATAAACAGAGAGAGGGAAGGCAGGGCTAATCTTTCTCATTATAAAGAACTAATTGAAACAGTGTCTAAAGTTGAATTTAAAAAATTTTCTAATTTAGGCCTGATTGAATTGTCAGAAGTAGTTGCTTTGGCAAATTATACTGTTTATTATCTTACAACAAGCATTTCCCAAAATTGTGATGCATATAATGAAGCATATCTTACAAAGGCAATAAAATGGGCAATAAGAAATGAAATGAGGCGCCGATATAAGTGGTATGTGATGAAAAATGAGTCGAATGAAAAAGAACAGATAAAGGATGCCGTTTATAAAACAATTTTGTCCATTGATGAGATGGAAGATGCGGAAAATCCTACCCAAATAAAAGATTATCACAGAACTCCAGATGAAAAAGCCGAGATTGTTGAGTTAAAAAAACGTATTTGTGAAGTAATGAAAAAACTTTCGCAGCGTGAGCAAGATTTAATTGAAGCAAAGTATTTTTACGATAAAAAATTGAAAGACATAGCTATAGAATTTAATATATCTCAATCTCGAATATCAAGAATAATTCAAAATGCACTTGATAAAGTAAAAAAGGAACTTCTTAAACAAGAAACTATTGAAGAAATTGATATAAGTGATAACTATAAAGAGAATGAATAATTATATGTTAGCTGAAAAAACAACATTTTTGTGATTCTGTATTTTGTGGTTGTTTGAGCCACAGTACACTTAAAATTATTCTAATGTTATCAGTCATTTAAGTGTGATAAATATGTTTTCTGTCAGTCATAAATTTTTCACCAACTATTATTGTAATGAAAGAATTTTCTTGTACAAATCTAAAATTTCTTTAGTTTGAGTTTTAGGTATAACTATTTTAATTCTTGCATTCAAATCTCCATATCCGTTTTGAGTCGGCAAACCAAGTTGTTTTAGTCGTAATGCCTGACCGCTTGATACACCTGCAGGAATTTTTATATTAATTTTGCCGTGTAATGTTTGAATATCTTTAGAACAGCCCAATACAGCTTCAGGGGGTGTTATATCTATATCTTTTGTTAAGTTTGAACCCTCAAACTCGTATTCATTATCTTTAAAATGGACAACAAAATATAAATCGCCTTTTCTTCCGTATGCATCTGACTTACCTTCACCTTTTAACCTTATTTTTTTACCTTCTTCAATTCCTTTTGGAAGTTTTACTTTAACAGTTTTTGGCGTAGAAATAATACCTGTTCCGCCGCAGTGAGAACAATATCCACCCCCATGACAATCATGACATTTTTCAATATCAGTAAATGTAACTGATATTGATTTCCCATCAAAAACTTCTTTTGCAGTAACATTAAGGGTTTTTGTAATATCTAAATCTTCATTTTTTTCTGATCGTGTATTTCTGCCTGATCTTGAAGCTCTTTGTGTTTCTCCGAAATCGAAGTTACTGAAACCTTGTGTTTGTTGACCGTTCATGCCGCCCATCATATCGCCGAACAAAGAACTAAAAAAGTCTGAAAAACCGCCGGCTCCGCCGCCGAAATTAAATGTTTGTGCTCCACCTTGGTTAAAATTAAAACTAAAGTTCTCAAATCCCGGTGGAGGTGTATAATCCGCTCCGCCCTGCCAATTTGAACCTAAGCTGTCATATCTTTGTCGTTTATTTTTGTCAGAAAGAACTTCGTACGCTTCATTTATATCTTTGAATTTTTCTTCGGCTTCTTTTGTTTTATTTACGTCAGGGTGATATTTGCGAGCAAGCTTTCTGTATGCCGATTTTATTGTACTTGTGTCGGCATCTCTTGTTATACCGAGTATTTCATAGTAATCTTTATATTTCATTTTTTTATTCCTTTTCTAACCTCATATTAATACAAAAAATAAAGTTGTTTACAAAAATTAATTATTTTTTAATAGTATTATTATAACCATTTACCCGATTCTTCCTTTGTGTTAAAATTTTTGCAAGTGAGGTACGTAAAAATGGATTTTAAAAAAATATTATTTAAAACAAGTTCTATAGATGTGGAAAAAGCACTTCCTGATGCGTTAATTTTTATAAATAAAGACGGAAAAATTCAATGGGTAAATGATATAGCTGCCGAAATTTTTGAAACATCAAAAATGCATCTTATGACCTCAAAGATATCAGATTTCATTGAAAATGCAATGAACTTAATTTCTAATGCTGTTATTATGAATAAACCTGTTATATCAAAATTATTGGATAAAGAGTTTTATTATGATATGACTGTAAGGGAAATTGATGAGGGTTATGTATTAGATTTTAGAGAAACCGTACAACATTCCGTAAAAACACAAGAAGAACCCGATGTATCAGTTATTAACCGTGAAAAAAATAATTTCCTGTTAAAATTATCTAATGACTTAAAATCTCCAATACAATCAATTGTTGGCTTTTCGCAAGCAATGTCAGATGGTTTGGGTGGCGCAATGACTGAACAGCAGGAAAAATATGTAAGGATTATTAATAAAAATTCCGTTGAGCTTATGTATTTTATTGGGAAATTACTTGAGTTATCACAGACTGAAAGCGTATTAAAACAACCGGAAAAGAAAACTGCTGATGCTCTTGCGCTTGTACAGTCAGTTGTAAAATACAATGAACAATTGTATAAAGATAAAGATGTCAGAATTACAGTAAAGCAAGAAGAAAATTATAAAAAAACAATTACAACTGACCATGTAATTTTAAAAAATATTTTACAGGATTTATTTGAAGTAATTTTAAAATCTGTTGATATGGGTGAGATTATTATAACTTTATCAACCCCGGATGATAGTGAAGTTGAACAAAGAGGCTTAAAAGAAGGGAGCTATACTAAATTCTCAATAGCAAGCAGTGCACTTCTATTGTCGGATAATGATTTAGAGTGTATGTTTGATCCTTATAGAATTGTTGATACAACAAACAGAAAAAATGTGTTAAGAGCTATGGTGCTTGCATCGGTAAAAAATCTGGTACAATCGTTGAATGGGATAGTTTGGGTTGAATCACAAATATTAAAAAGCACAAGCTTTAATGTTATAATACCTGAAGGGTAATTAAAAGAATATATACTTTAAATTGAGTTTTAGAGTGATGGTTGGGAGCTTTAATGAGTAGTGTCGTATTAAAAAATTTAGTAAAAAGCTATGACGGCAAAAAAAATATCATAGATGATATTAACTTAGAGATAAAAGACAAAGAATTTATAGTATTGGTTGGTTCTTCCGGCTGCGGGAAATCAACTATATTAAGGTTAATATCCGGCTTAGAAGATATAACGTCGGGCAGTATCATAATAGATGGTAATGTTGTAAATAATGTACACCCAAAAGATAGAGATATCGCATTTGTATTCCAAAGTTACGCATTATATCCGCACATGAGTGTATATGATAATATTGCATTTGGACTTAAAATGCGAAAATTCGATAAAAAATATATTGATAAAAAAGTACATGATGTTGCGAAATCGCTTAATTTAGAAGATTTATTAAATAGAAAACCTCGTCAGCTTTCAGGCGGACAACGTCAAAGGGTTGCATTGGGAAGGGCTATCGTTAGAAATCCAAAAGTTTTTTTAATGGATGAGCCATTATCTAACCTTGATGCGAATTTGAGAGTGCAAATGCGTTCTGAGATAAAAAAACTTCATAATGAACTTCAAACAACATTTATATATGTTACCCATGATCAAACAGAAGCATTGACAATGGGAGACAGAATAGTTGTGCTTGATAAAGGAAAAATTCAGCAGGCAGGTACACCTGAAGAGATATATAATCATCCTAAAAATAGATTTGTTGCAGGTTTTATCGGACAAATGAATTTTATAGATGTAAATGTTAATAATCATAAATTTTTGATAGAGAATGTAGAGTTTGAAACAGATAAAAATATTTCAGGTTCTGTTACAGTAGCAATAAGAGCAGAAAAAATGCTGTCAGGTGATAAATCTGTAACAGTTCCAGTTGATATAGTAGAAATGACCGGCGGGGAAAGAATAGTATATTTCTATTTAAACGGAAATAAATGCACGGCACGTCTTCCTCTTGATTACAAATTCGAAAGCTCGGTAACTTTAAGAATTAATACTGAAAATATGTATTTCTTTAATAAAGATAGCGGAGAAATTATTTAGATATGAAAAGATACAAAACACTTATAATTACATTATTAGTAATAGTTGCTTGTTTAATTTCTGTATGTTTTATTCCAATAGATGCAACTCGCTTTATTCCCATAGTTGAAAAACAATTCCAACAAGATTTAGGGGTGGATGTTCATATCGAAAAATTAATTTTCAGATTTGGTCCCTCCTTAAAAATCAAAGCACCTGCCATACACTTAATGTATAAAGACGGTCAAAAGTTTGGTCAACTTAATAATGTAAAGTTTTTTGTTCCTTGGAAAACTTTATTCAGAGATGATATATACGTTAAACGTATTTACGCTGATAAGCTAATTCTAAAAACGGGGTCTAAAGATAAATATCTTAATGAATTAATAGAGAAAATTCAATCAAGAGAGTATGATTTATATCCGAACTTAATTCTTCACAATTATAGTATATTGTACACTGATAGTGCTAAAAATAAACAATATCAAATCAAAGGTGATTATTTAGAATTAACCAAAATCGAAAATTTTAAAAATATTAAACTTATTACAGATGGGCAATTTTATATAAATGATAAAAAATATATCACATATAATTTATCTGTAATTCCTAATATAGAACCAAGTAATTCTATTAAGAATGATGTTAAAATTGCTGATTTAGTGAATCAGGTTGAACTTCTCGATTTTCATTCTGACATAATTGCGGACATAAAGATATACAAAACCTTAGATAACCAATTACAATTATCTGGATTGATTAATATTGATAACATCTCAGTGCTTGATCCACAAAAAAAGAATCCAAAAAGCTTTATTTATTTAACATTTTTCGGTAATAAAACAGGTATTTTATCAAATATTTATGCAACATCTGATAAAAAAATATATGCAGAAGGTGTTATTGGCAATACAAAAAAACATGAAATTGATTTAAAAGTAAAGACGGATAAAATATCATTAAATGACATTTATAAAAAAGTGAAATTGCTGGTTGATT
This sequence comes from uncultured bacterium, assembly GCA_902775025.1. Taxonomy (GTDB): domain Bacteria; phylum Cyanobacteriota; class Vampirovibrionia; order Gastranaerophilales; family Gastranaerophilaceae; genus CAG-196. The sequence continues at coordinate 38,689 of CACYKP010000001.1, forward strand.
GTTCTAAATATAAAAGTTTGGATTCTGTTGACGGAACAATGATTGCAGATTTTGCAATAAAAGGAGACATAAATAAATTAAGATCTTCGGGTTATTTAAAAATTTCTGACGGTACAGTAACTGCTTCAGGATTAAAAATACATGATATAGAATCTAATATTGATTTTTCCAATAACCTTATAAATGTAACAAAAACGGTTGGTTATGTTAATAATGCGCCTATAACATTATCAGGTAAAATTGATAAAAAGATAGATTTAGAACTTTTGATGGATAAAGTAGAGCTAAAGCACTTATTACCGGATATATTCGGAATCAGAAATGGTATAATAACGCTAAATTCCAGTATAAAAGGGAATATTGACAGTATTATTCATAAAGAAAATATCTTAATACAGAATTTTTCTGCACAAAAGAATGGCAATATCATGTCTTTTGACGTTTTGAATATTGATACTAAAAACAATAATAATGCATATATATCAAATATAAAGATCAAGCCTGAAAAAACAGAGATTATTAAAATACCTTCTTTAAAAGTTAATATATTGGATAATGTATTAAAAATTCCTGATTTTAATATGTATATGCCAAATTCTAAAGTTAGATTAAAAGCTGATATATCGGATTATAATACTGATAATTTTATTTTTAATATTAATGCTGACGGATACATTAATTCTAAAGATTTAAGCGGATATACTAATAAATCGTTAATATATCCTATAAAAGCGAATATAAACGGCACTAAAGAAACACAAAATATTGAAGCTCAAATGCAGCTTATTAATGCAATATTATTGGATGAACCGGCATTAATTAATGTAGCTGCTGTATTAGAAAATAATATATTAAAAATAGAAGATCTAAGTATATCTGCCTTTAATGGAGTATTTTCGCAAAACCTAAAGTCAAATCTAAAAGGTAGTAAAAAAATTATTATTTCGGGCAATATAGAAAATCTTAAAGAGCCTGTGTTAAAAAATATTAGATTATTTATACCTCAACAGTTAAATATTAATATTAATGATACAGTATCTCAGCTCAAAGGCGATATATTTATTAACGGAAAATTTAATAAACCTGAACTTATTGGCCAGCTTAATATACAAAATTTGGTAAGTCGTTTAGTTCAGCTTTCAATGAATAATGTTATAGTTGATTTTAATAAAAACATTGCAGTAATAAATGCCCCAATAATAAAAATATCAGATACCGCACTGGGATTAAATGCATCAGTATTTACCGATATTTCTAAAGGAATCATTGTAAAAAATGCAAATATAAAATCTAAATTTTTTAATACTGATACAATTTTGATGTATAAAGATGTACCTATATTAAAAAATATTCCTATTTCTATTCAAGAAGGTAAATTCTATGCCGAGCGTATAGCTTCTACTCTATACAATTCTCCCTTATATCTGACTGCGTTTAACTCTGATTTTAATATTAATAATAATTTGATAACAGTAAAAAATTTATCATCAGAGTTCTATAACGGAAAAATGGAAGGCTCGCTAAAATTTAATTTATCCGATGATAGTTTTTCAACAAATATATTAGCAAGAGGCGTTAGTGCTGCTCCTATTTTCGATGTTATAGCAGTAAAAAAGGATACAGTAAGCGGAACTATGGATTTTGATACAGATTTAAAAGGCAATCTTTTATCAAAGCAAAGCCTTAATGGTAAAGTCAAATTCTATGTTCATAACGGACATATGGGTACGCTTGGAAAGCTGGAACATTTGTTATATGCTCAGAATGTAATAGCTGACAACATGCTCAGAACTTCGTTAAGTGTTGTAACAAAGGCACTTACTCTAAAGGATACCGGACTGTTTAAATATTTGAGAGGTGATATTAGTTTAATTAATGGTGTGGCAAATATTAATATGCTTCAATCACAAGGTCCATTGATGTCGTTATTTATAAAAGGACAATATTATCCTGTAACAGATTATGCAAAATTGGTCGTACTGGGACGTTTATCCGATGAAATAGTTGCCGGTTTAGGTTCATTTGGAGATTTTTCATTCAATAAACTTATGATTATGTTAACCGGTGATGATAATAAACTTAATTTAAAAGTTGATGATATTGAAAAATTGCCGCAGCTACCAATGAAAAATACTAAGGAATTCAGGACATATATAAACGGTATATTAGAAAAGCCGAGTTCTGTTATTCAATTTAATTGGATATCATATACAAAAAAAACGTTAAGGCAACCGGATGTGCCAAATTCAAATGAAAAAGTGCCTGATTTTATAGAAGCACTTCCTTATTAGTCAATGATTGAATTTAAACCAAAAATTAACTATAATGAATACTATGGATTTACTACAAATAGGACAAAAATTAAGTATAAATATATATAAAAATGATAAACTTATAGAAATTATCGGCAAAATCAGCGATATATTAGATGATAGAATAGATGTCGAATTGCCGCCATATTTCATGCGCTATATTGAATGTATGGATGTTGGGAAACACTTAACAGTTAAAGTTTTTTCAAAATTTGGCACAATAGATTTTAATACGGTAGTAATTACATCTCCATTAGAAGATGTCTTTTCAATAGAATTAGATTATAATGCTATGAAATTTATCCCAGGTGAAGAAATGCCCATCGTTGATGCAATCGAAAAGCTTAATATAACAATAAATAATGAAATTATTAGTGCAAATACCCTTGAATTATCTACAGAATTTATTAAGTTATATTGTGATAAACCTTTAGAAGTCGATGAAAATTTTGACTGTGAGTTAATTTTGCCTAATGATTATGGTATAATTAATTTTAAGGCAACGGTTATTTATAAAGATAATATTTATGATAATGAATATAAGGTGTCTTATTATAATATGAGTGAAAATGATAGACAAACGTTGTTATATTACATGTATGTATATATAAAAAATTACAATCAGGAAGAATCATGAAAAAAATAATAGAAGAAAATAGTGAAACCGGCAAAGTGAAGAGCAAAGTTTATGCACAAATTGAACGTTGTAAGTTGGATTTACAAAAAGATCCTACGAATCCAATGTTACATATAAGAATGGGGGATTTGTATTTAAGAAGACATTTAGATATTTTTAATGCCGGTCAATTTATAGATGATGCTATCACTGAATATCAATTAGCATTAGAATCTTTACTTGATTCATATGAAATTTATTTTAAATTAGGTGTTGCTTTTTACTATAAAGGTGATTTGGATAAAGCAATTAATTATTTTACTACGTCCTTAGAAAAGAAAAATAACTATTATGAAGCATATTATATGCTTGCTGAAACATTTGTTAAAAAGGCACATTTTTCTGATGCAATTGATGCTGCTTTAGCGGCGGTTCAATGTTCTGCAATTGGTTCATCCAGCGCACATTACTTGTTATATAAGTTATATGAAGCTTCATCTTTTAAAAACTTTAAGACGAAATTAAAGGCTTTATGGGAAAAAGTACAATCTTTTATGCTTGCGCCTTTTGACAAAACCGCACGTACGAATATCATTCAAAATTTATCTTACTTAAGATTTTTGCCTTTATTTTTAAAAGGTTTTTATGCCATTCAAGTAAAAAATTATGGTTTGGCTGTTGAAATATATAAATCAGCAATTGATATTGCGCCTGGTTTTGCGCCTTTATATTGTGTTTTAGGAGATATTTATCTTTCAACCGGATATTTTGATGATGCTGTTACCGAATATAAAATGGCGATATGGCTTGACCCATTTAATATAGCAGCATATCGTCATTTATGCCGGGCATTTGAAGAACAAGGTGATTATAATCAAGCAATCGATATTTATAATAAATTAATTGCGATGGCGCCTAATATTCCTGATTTATATTCTAATCTTGCAAATATTTATTATATAAAAGGCGAATTTGACTTGGCAATATCAAATTATCAAACGGCAATTACAATTAATCCAAATCCGTCTTGGACAAGTATTATTGCACAAACTATGGGATTCGTATATCAAGAAAATAAATCTGATCCTGATGCCGCAATATCAGCTTATCAAACGGCTTATGTTTTAACGCCGGATGATATTGATATTTATGTAAATTTGGGCAGTGCTTTTTATGATAAAGAAGATTATGATAATGCGCTTCAAATTTATAGGCAGGCTCTTGAATTTCAACCTCATAATGCTAAAATTCATTGTAATTTAGGATTTTTATATTGGGGAAAGGGTGATACAGAAGAGGCTATGAAGTCGTATGAATTAGCTATTAAATATAATGATGCCTATGATATAGCATACAATAACTTAGGTGTTATTTATTTAGATGATTTAGGCAGAGTAAAACAATCTATCGAACTCTTCAGAAAAGCTGTAGAAACAAATCCAAATTATGCACTTGCACATTTTAATCTTGCGAGAGCAATATCTATAGTTGGAGATAAGATTGAGGCTGCGAAATTATATCAAATGGCGCAGGATATAAATAAAATTACTCAAGAAATTGATCCGAAAGATATTGCTGATAAAATAAGCGAACTTTTCGAGTCTTAGTTTGCGTTTAAAAATATTTTGTCATATATTAAAATAACTAGTATGAATGAAGATAATAAAACGGGTTTTTCCCACATTATAGAAAAAGAAATAAATTGCGAAGATAAAATCTTAAAACCTGATTTTAATCAAAAAACAGGCAGAGAATTTCTTGCGTTTTATTTGCAATCAAAGTTCAGGCAAGTCTTATCGTACGATAATAAAGCTTCTCAGCCTATATTTATAAATATAAAGCGTGATTTTATACAACATTTTTCAACCAGATTAATTCAAAATCCTACTAAAAGAATAATGATAGGTATAACAGGTGAGTCGGCATCCGGTAAATCAACTATATGTAATGAAATTAAACGTGTAATAGAAAAGTTTGATATGCCTGTATCAATTGTTAACACTGATAATTATTTTAATGATATATCTGATTTAATAGCAAAATACGGTTCATTTGATGCTTTAAGAGATAACGGATATGATGTTGATTCTCCAAACAGTTTTCAATTAGATATATTAAAAGATGATTTAGAAAGCATTTCAAAAGGTGAAGACATTTATTGTCCGGAATATTTATTAAATGGTACAGGTGTTTCTGTTCCAAAAGCCAAGTTTGTTCCTTCAAAAAAAATTGTTGTAGTTGAAGGAATGGCATCTATGTATGGTAACAATAAAGATATTTTTGATGTAAAAATATATGTCGAAACAGATTTTGAAATCAGAAAAAATCGTTTTATGAAACGTGCATATACTGAGCGTAATCAAGATTTGGAAAATGCAAAAAAACATTGGGAATACATTTTGGGTGCAGGTGAAAAATACATTAAACCATATAAATCTGACGCAGACATTATTATTAACGGCGATTCAAATTTAGAGTATTTCGCACAAATTTTGGAATATTTTTATACAATAACTAACAATTTTGAAGATTAAATTTATGATAAATCATCATTAAAATAGCCAACTATAAACTTAAAAGTATTGAGTGCAGTATCAATATTCATTGTCTTAGATTGATTTCCTCTTTTGTTTTTAACCTTAATAGTATTATTTTTTAAATCGACATCTTCTAGCACATAAACATGCCAAGTTCTGCCATCAAGCATTTTTAGGCCGGTGCCTATGACTATTGAATGGTTTTTATCTTTGTCCATGCGTTGAAATAATTCCATTACTTCATCTTTTCTTGAGTCCAAATCAATATTAAATTCAGTTTCAGCAATATTTACAGTCGGCTCTTTTCCTGTAAACATTTTCATAAAATGTGAAGGTAGACTATTTTCAAATGTATAAGTTTTAAAATCATCAGTAAATCTGCATATCCAAGGTTTAGCTTTATATTTTTTTTCGTATTCCCCGACTGAAATATCTACACTTCTAACGAAGGGGTTATTCTGAGCATTATACAGCTTTTCATACCCTTTTACCGCAGTATTTGAAGGTATTTGATATTTTTCACGTTTGCCATTTGGTGCATACAAATAGCAATTTAGTAAATCTGGGTTTGAATCATCGCGTTCTAGTTGTTTCTTTATAATATTTTTGCCGTTTTGAGTGTTAGATAATGATTCTAATGTACTCATTATATAGCAATCGCTAAAATGCTGCTCAGCAGTTTTAAAGCTGTCAATATCTTTGTCAGTTAACAATGATTTAAAACCTACATTATATACATTCAAATAACACTTCATATATTTATTAAAATAAAAAATTGTTAATTATTGCTAAATTGTTTCAAAAATGTTACAATTGAGAAGAAAAGAGAAGGGTTTTATGTCCAAAATTATTTTAGCATCTGATCATGGCGGATATAATTTGAAAAATATAATTATCTCTCATTTAAGAAATGAGGGCTATGAATTAGAGGATTTAGGTTGTTATAATACTGAATCTTGTGATTATCCAAAGTATGCAAAAACTGTTGCCGAAGAGGTATTAAAACACAATTATAAAGGAATTCTTGTATGTGGAACCGGTATAGGAATGTCTATAGCAGCTAACAGAATAGTAGGTATAAGAGCTTCTCATTGTACAGACACTTTTTCTGCAAAGATGACAAGAAAACATAATGATTCAAATATATTGTGTTTAGGTGAGCGTATAACTGGAGCAGGTTTGGCGCTTGATATTGTCGACATTTGGCTTAATACCGATTTTGACGGAGGAAGACATCAAAAGCGTATAGATATGATATAGGAAGGTTTATGACAGAAGAGTTAACATCGTATAAATTTGCTTGTATTGTAGCAAGAATATTAGATGAGAAAATTGCAAATAATATTTCTATACTAAATATTAGTAATGTGTCATCATTTGCTGATTATTTTGTAATTTGCTCAGCTCAAACAAATACCCAAGTTAAAGCTTTAACTGAGAATTTATCTGAAAAAGTGAAAAATACTTTTTCAAGATTACCATTAGGAAAAGAAAATGATGATAAAAACAGATGGAATTTAATTGATTATGGAGATGTTGTTGTTCATATATTAAAAGATGAAGAGCGTGCAACATATGCAATTGAAAAATTTTGGAATCATTCATACAGTATTCCGAAAGAAACTTGGCTTAAAGAGTCAATAGAATATTCAGAGTATGAAAATATTGAGAGATAAGGTTATGGATAAAAAAGAATTAAGTAAAGCTATTGAAAAAACTGTATTAAAGATGGCAATGGAACCGAATAATACTGAAAATTACCATGAGTTAGCAAAATATTATGCTATGGATAATCAATATGAAAAAGTTATTTCCGTATATGAAAGTTTATTAGAGATTGATCCTAAAGACATACAATCACTAATGAATTTAGGGAGTATTTGGTTTTATTCAAAAGAGTATAAGAAAGCTCTAAAGTACTTTAATCAAGCAATGCTTGTAAATCCTAGTAACTATTATGTTTATTACAATATTGGTAATACATATGCTGAATTAAAGAATTTTGCTAAAGCGCTTCATTTTTATAACAGAACTTTGGATTTTAATTCTGAAGATCCTGAAATATATAATGCTATTGCACTTCTTTATCATGATTTTGAAGATTATGTTGAAGCAAGAGCTTATTATGAGAAAGCTTTGTCTTTGGATCCAAATAATTTAACTGCTTTAATTGATTTAGGCAATGTATGCTTTAAGTTATATGATCATAAAAAAGCACTTGACTATTATTATAGAGTGTTTGAACTTGCTCCAGATAATAAAACCGTAGCATTATGTATTGCGAATACTCTTGCCGTTTGTAAAGAAAAAGAAAAGTGTTATGAATATTTCGACAAAGCTTTGATGTTAGGTGGTGATAATTATAAAGCTTATATTTGTTATGCTATAGCAAAGTCTGATTTTAAAGATTATGATGATGCAATTAAATTATATAAAAAAGCAATAGAGGTTAACCCAAAAGAAGCTAATGCGCATATTCTTGCCGGAAATTTATACTCTAATTTAAAACGATTTGATGAGGCTGAGGCACAATACAAAGAAGCACTAAAAATTAACAAGCTTGACCCGAGTATATATGTATTAGTTGCAAATGTTTATTATATGAATAATGAAATTGAGCGTGCAATTCAATCATATAGGGCTGCAGTTAATATGCGTCCTGAGAATGATGAGTATAAGCTGGTCTTTATTCAAATTCTCGAAGATTATATTACTGAAAAAAGAAAAGGAGATTTAGTTGAAGCAGTTTAATTCTATTAATCCTATAGAGCGTGTTATTGCTTGTGCGTCATATTTGACTGCAGGTATGGCAGGATTTATATGGTGGATTATTGCTATATTGATTAAAAAGAATGTTAAGCCTTTTCTTATTTATCATATTATGCAATCAATTTTTTTGTCTATTGCGTATTTTATATTTATAGAATTATATAAATTAGTATTTATTATTTTAGCAAAAGTACCGATAATAAATGCAATTTTGTTTTTCTTTAATACTGTTATTACAGGTCCATTGCCGTTATTTGGAGGACTTTCATTGCTGCAGGTGTTAACTACAGCTCTAATGTTATATCTAGCAGTAACCTCATTTATTGGAATGTATACATACATTCCTTGGGTATCTGACATCATAAATACCAATACCGGCAGAAAATAGTTATAATACCATTGCTAATATCATTAATATCATTGCCCCAATTTCCATAGCAGTTGACATATGTTGCTGGAATTTTTGAGAATCATATTTTTTCGATGATTTTTTTGCTTTGTTAACGCTGTTTAACCGTTTTATACGACTGTGTGTGTCTTCATTTGAAAATTCGGTTCCAAACATATCATATTCCATTTGCGTTAAATCATCGCTTAAATTATCGCGATTTAGTGCAGTTGCATCGTTAATACCGCTAAACTCACCATAATTTGAGTAAGGACGTGTATATTTTTTTTGACCGAACGGCATTTTAAACCAACTCTGCTTAGTACCTGATAAATCCATCGAATTTATCATATCGTCATTATAGTAACTGCCGTCATATTGTTCTTGAAACTCTTGTTGTACAATTCTTTCAGGCATAATTTTTTCTTTAATTCTGTCCATTCTCTTAGAGTAATCATCAACATCATATATTTTGCCAAATATTTTTTTTTCAATTTTTACTATACGAGAGTGTATATCTAATTTGCTATTTGTTTTATTGAATAATTTTTTTTCTATATCGTCTAATATCGGATAATTTACACTACTATCTTCTATTGCTTGTTCCTCAGCTAAAAATGTGTCTTTTACAGGCTCTATTTCCAGCCCTATGACATCAGCTGAAATATCTCCGGATAATTTTGTTATGCGCTTGTTTATATCACCGCTAGAAGATTTGCCGTAAATGGCCTTTTCTAAACGGTTTACTCTGCTTTTTAAGCTGTCTTTTGAGTAATCAAATCCATAAAAATTGTTTTCTATTTTTGATAAAACTTCAGAATTTGAAGCATATATCGGATAACATAAATTAATATTGATAATTAAAAGGGAAAAAATTAATATTTTTTTCATTATAGTACCACCTTAGTAGTACTATAAATTTATTTTTAATCTATCTCTATTAAACTCTATATCAAAAATTTTTTGTTAATTTTTAATGAAATATAACTAATTAAATTATATAATTAATTAATATTATTGTAGTTTTAGAGTAAATATATCAGCTAAATATAAAGTCTGGCAAAATCTAAATCATTTTTTACAGTAATTTTTATATTTGTATAATTACCTTTTACTATATAAACCGGTATATTTATAGCTTCCAGCATAGAGCAATCATCAGTGTAATTACCATTTATTAATTTTTCATGAGCATCTTTTATTAAACAAGTTTTAAATCCTTGCGGAGTCTGTGTATTATATAATTTTGAACGATCAATAGTTCTTATTATTTTACCAAATTCATCAACTTCTTTGATTGTATCAGTTGTTTTTGTCATAACAGATACGGCATTATATTTAAGTGTCATATCCATTGTTTCTTTGATTATGTCCAAAGTAACTAAAGGTCTTGCACCATCATGAATCAATACATAATCATTATTAACTGATTTTAGTCCGCTATATACAGACTTTTGTCTTGTTGAACCGCCTTGAATAATTTTAATTTTTTTATCATGAAAAAGTTCTTTAAGTTTTCCTGATATGGCACTATTAGCAGGTATTATTACTTCTGTTACATTGGTGAAGTATAAAAACTTTTCTACTGTTTCTTCAATTACTGTTTTTTCTTTAATTTTTTCTAATAACTTGTTTGTATTGCCGTACCTTGATGATGTTCCGCCTGCTGTTATTATTACTGAAAAATGTTCCATTATTATTCTCCAAAATGGCTATATACTTTTAATTGGTCATATTTATTATATTTTTCACCTGATATATCAAGTAATATGCCGTCAAATTTATCGGCATATCCGATTTCTACGGCATTGGGAATTAAATTAGTATAATTTGACGGAATGACTGCCAAAAGGTTATAATCTTCTCCCCCAAATAAAACTTGTTCTTTATTTGCCTGTTTAACATGAGGAATTTTATCATAGCTAATTACCAATTTTACATCACTTGCTTCAGCAATTTTGAATAAAGCATCAGCTAGACCGTCTGAAGTATCCATCATTGCATAAGGTTCAGCTATATTGCAAGCTATGTATTCAGAAAATTTCGGGCATAAAATCGGTTCAAGATGGGACTTAATAAATTCACTTTTCATGTCTTTATTTATTAATGCATTTAATCCTAATGCACTTGAGCCATATAATCCATGAGTTACTACTGCATAACCTGTTTTTGCATTTTTTCTTGATGAAATATTTCTGTTTTTATCAATTCCTATTGCGCAGACGGAAACCATAATATTATTGTCAGAGCCGGTAACATCTCCACCTACAATTTTAGCACCATTTAATGCATTATTTGCACCAAGATAAAATTCATTTACGAAATTACTCGGCAAGTTATTTGGTAGTGATAACGCAATTGTAATATATTTCGGCTCAGCACCAGATGCTAACAAATCACTAATATTTACAGTAATTGATTTATAACCTAATTGGAATGGAGAACACCAATTACGTTTAAAGTGAATATTTTCAACTAGGCTATCCTGAGTAACAACTATGCCCAATTCTTTTAAATATGCACAATCATCACCAATAAAATCACTTCCGATAAGGCTTTTGATAGTATTAATAATTCCAATTTCATCCATATAATAATTGTACTATAAACTTGCTTTTACTCTTTGAAATTGTTAAAATATACACTATGAGGGATTATGAACCATATTATACGGAAGATGGCTCTATAGGTCTATATTCTTATGCTGATAAAGATGTGTATCATTCAAAGTTTGGTGCATTAACCGAAGCTTGGGAAAAGTTTGTCTTACCGTCAAATATTCCGGAACTTATAGAAGCAAACAGAAAAGAAATAAAAGTTCTAGATGTTTGTTACGGAATCGGATATAATTCAAAAGCTTTAATGAGTTATGTAATTGAAAAAAATAAAAAGAAATTAAAATTAAAAAAATTATTTACAAGATTAAAAAACTTCGTATCGATAGGTAATAATAATACTAATGAAATACAAAATAAATTATCATTACATAACGATACGATATATAACGATAAGAATCATGCTAATTTGCCAAAGGTTAGCATAGATTGTATGGATATAAATGAAGAATTAGTAAAATTATCTCCGTTATTTAAAACAATAATAACCCCTGACGAGATCTATACAAAAATTGTACCTAAAATATTATCTTGTTTTAAAACGTATTACACATTTAAAAGATTATTTGTAAGTATTGCTTCTTTATTTTATCCGAAGAACAGAAAAGAGATAAAAGATTTACTTGAGATAAAATTTAGAGATATGCATATAGATAAAGAGTATAAAGTTAACCAATTTGTAAATTATATAATTATAAATCAATTATCTAAAATTTACGGTGATAAATATATTGATAAAGAATTAAAAAAAATTACAAAAGAAAGAAGGACTTCTAAGTTTTTAGAAAAATCCTTTATAAATTATGCCCGATTTAATCAATTTTTTGGGTATCATTTATCATCTAACAGCTTTTTATCAACCTTCTTACATAATATATATTATGAACGTCTATCGAGACGGTATAAAAATATAGATTTTAGGGCTGCTGAAAGCCTGTTTAACCTAAACTTCTATATAAATGATGCAAGAAAAAGCATAAAATCAATAAATAACGTTTACGACTGCATATTTCTTGACGCATTTACTTATACTAAGTCTCCTCAATTGTGGTCTGTTGAATTTATTGCTGAACTTTCAAATCATCTTTCGGATAAAGGTGTTATATTAACTTATTCTAACTCAGCTCAAATTAGAAATACATTTTTAGAAAATAAGCTATATGTTGGAAAAATATATAATGAAAAAGAGGGGAAGTATGTTGGTACAATTGCTTCAAAAGATAAATTAAAAATAAAATATCCGTTAAATTCTTATGAAGTAGGCTTATGCAATACTAAAGCCGGAATTCCGTATCATGATCCTAATTTATCTTTTACAAATAAAGAAATATTAGAACTAAGAGAATATGAATTTAAACACAGTAATTTAATAAGCTCTTCAAAATACATGAAAATCAGATCTTTAAGAGGTGATAATGAATAAATATGATTTAGTCATTGCCGGTGGCGGCACTTCCGGTTGTGCTTGTGCATATATAGCAGGAAAGCTGGGATTAAAAGTATTACTCGTTGAAAAAAATTCTTTTTTAGGTGGCTCAATTACTTCATCTTTAGTTATTCCGGCGATGAAAACTGCTGACAATTCAATAAATAATGATTTTTTTAACATGTTATATGATGAACTGCATAAACTAAACGGTGCTTCTACCTATTCTGACGGGAATAAAGGTTGGTTTAATCCGGAACTAGCTAAAATAGTACTTGATAATTTATTAAGCCAAGTTCATGTAGATATACTGTTTGAATCTGAAATAAAAAACATAGTTAATAAGTTATCATCATATATCGTAACGATTGATGATGATAATATTTATGTATATAACAATAAAGAATTATCGTCATCTATCGAAACGAAGTTTCTTGTGGATGCAACCGGTGATGCTAAAATTTGTGAAAAATTAAATTATCAATTTTTAGGCGATAATGAATTAAAAACTCAACCGACTAATTTAAGATTTATAATGTCAGGAGTTAATATAGAAAAATTTTCATCTTGGCTTATGGAATATGATACTAATAGAGATGTAACATCTTGTTGTAATACTGATAACGTTACTTTATTATCTACTGCATATACTTGGGACTCTAATATTGATTGGGCTTTAAGACCTATATTTAAGCAGGGTGTTGATGATGGTATTATTACAGAAGAAGATTCTAATTATTTTCAGATATTTTCAGTTGCTGGTACGCATGATTCAGTCGCATTCAATTGCCCAAGAATATTAGATACGGAATTATCACGTTCTGAGGCTTATATAAAAGCAAGAGAAAGCATTTTAAGACTTTCTATGTTTTGTAAAAAGTATTTTATCGGGTTTGAAAATGCCTATATTTCTTCTATAGCAAATTCACTGGGAGTCAGAGTATCACGAAGAGTAAAAGGTAAATATATTTATACGAAAAATGATTTAATTTCAGGTAAAAAATTTGAAAGTCCTGTATTAATATCAAACTATCCAATTGACATTCATTCTAAAGATAAAAATGGTTCTACGCTAAAAAAAGTTTATCAGGAGTATCAACTTCCAATAGAGTCGCTAATTGTTGATGAAAGATTATTTGTCATTGGAAGATGTATTTCTGCCGAATTTGAAGCACAAGGTGCATTAAGGATCATTCCTTCTTGTTTTTCAATGGGTGAAGGTCTTGCAAAATATTTATACAATAAAATAAAAAATGTTTAAAATTTGCTCTAAAATGGGATTTCTACTATAAATGTAGAACCGTTATTAACTTCACTTATAATAGACACCTTACCTCCGTGTAATTCAGCCAATTCTTTAGTTATTGTTAGTCCCAAACCGGTAGAGCTTTCTTTTTTCGTATATGCATTATCAAGTTGAACAAATTTAGCAAATATTTTACCGTGGTATTTTGGATCAATACCTATTCCGTTATCATGAACCGCAATTCTAAAGCATTCGTTATTACATAAAACTGCAATATCTACAATATCATTTTCCGGTGAATATTTTATTGCATTACTTACTAGGTTATAAAGTATCTGCTGTATTTTTTGATAATCAGCAAATACTTCAAAATCATTATCAATATCTGCATTTAAACTTATTCTCTTTTTTATTGCTAATGGCATCAATATATTTTTTACTTCATTTACAGCTCTTGATATCCAAAAACGGCTTTTAACAAGCTTCATTGCATTTGCTTCAATCTTTGACATATCCAAGACTTCATTTATCATACCGAGCAGATGAGTGCCCGATGCCTTTATATCATTGATATATTCAGATTGTTTGTCATTTAATTTACCATATATTTGTGTACTTAATATATCTGCAAAACCTAAAATAGAATTAAGGGGTGTTCTTAATTCGTGGGATATATTAGCTAAAAATTCATTTTTAACTTTATCTGCTTCAAGAATTTTTTCATTTTGTTCCTTAATTGTTTTATAAGCGTTATTTTTTTCAACAATACCGTCTTTTAAAGCTTTTAGCTGAATTTTAAAAACATTAGAAAGTTCTTGGTCTTTTAGGATATATGAAAAAATAGATGCTGCTGAATTAAGTGCATCCAAATCATCTTTTTTGTAAAATTCCGGTTCTTTTTTTGAAAGAATAATAATTCCAAAAACCGTAGATTTTATGGATAATTTTGAAACTATATATGATTTATGATTAAGATTATCTAAATTTAGCAGATTTATTAATTTTGATTGTGATAAAATTTTTCCTTCTTTTTTGAATATAAAATCTTTTATTTGTTTATCTATATTATAAATTGAATCAATATTATATTCTGAGCGTTTTTTATATGAATATTTAAGCTGCAGACTATCCGGATTTGCGAAATAAATAAACCCTTCATCAAATATAAGAATTTTTTCTAATTTTTTAAATATGTCAACTTGTCCTTTTAAATTAGTTTCAAAAAGACATGGCAAATATTCAATAATTTTCTCAGGTGATAATAAAGTCATTACTTAACCTCCTTAACCCGCAGAAAGAGAGAATATATCATAGATTTCTTGATCAGATAACTCAGTTATTATCTTTTCTCCTTCATACACTGCTAAGTCTGCAAGTTCTTTTTTAGATTTAAGCATTTCATCAATTTTTTCTTCAAAAGTACCCAAAGTAATCATTCTGTGTACCATAACATTTTTATCTTGTCCTATACGATATGTACGGTCAGTCGCTTGATCTTCTACTGCAGGATTCCACCACAAGTCATAATGTATAACATTTGTAGCACTTGTAAGGTTTAAACCAGTTCCTCCTGCTTTCAGTGACAGAATCATAACTTTTCTTTCGTCATTGTTTTGAAAATCATCAATTAAATGTTCTCTTTGAGGAACTGTTAGAGAACCATGAAAGAAGGTTGGTTCTGTATTGCATTCTTCCGCAAGAATTTTAGTTAATATATCGCCCATTTCTTTATATTGCGTAAATATAAGCATTTTTTCGTTATTTTCAATTATAGAATTAACTAAGTCAACACATTTTTCTGCTTTACCTGAAAGTTCTTTTGCCATGTCGCCATTTTTTAAAAATTGATATGGGTGATTACAAATTTGTTTAAGTGCAGTAATAAGTTTAAATATGTTCCCGCGTCTGTTAACTCCAGTAAAACCGCTAATTTTATCCATCATTTCATTTAATGTTTTTTCATATAGAATTGCTTGCGGTTTTGCTAGATAACAATAGTCATTTATAACCATTTTATCAGGAAGATCTGATATAACGGCTTTATCAGTTTTTAGCCTTCTTAATACAAATGGAGATACTGATAGTTTAAGTTTAGATGCACGAGCGTGTTCTTTAAACCTTTCAATTGGTACCGCATAGCTCTTTTGGAATTCTTTTAGAGAACCCAAATATCCTTTATTAATAAAATCAAATATGCTCCAGAGTTCAGTAAGCCTATTTTCTACAGGTGTACCTGTCATAGCAATTTTGATATTTGATTTCATTGATTTAATTGCTAAAGTTTGTGCTGTGTCCGGATTTTTAATATTTTGAGCTTCGTCAACGACAACCATGCCCCAATTGTTTTTCTTCATCTCTTCAACATCAATTCTCATAATTGCGTATGTTGTTAATATGACATCAGATTTTAAATCAAGCTCTCTGTCTAAGCCATGATATGTAGATACCTTCAAACTTGGTCCGAACATTTGCAATTCTTTCATCCAATTGCCCATAAGAGTTGTTGGACATACTACCAAAACAGGATCTTTAATCTTTTTTTCTTCTTTTAATTTAAGAATAAGTGCAATAACTTGAATAGTTTTACCTAATCCCATATCATCAGCCATGCAGCAGCCAAATCCTTTAGATACATTTGTCCACAGCCATTTTAAGCCTGTTTGCTGGTATGGTCTTAAGTCACCTGTAAGAGTATCCGGTTGAGTAACTTCAACCGGTTTAGCAAAGTCTTTTATTACATTTGCATAAGCTTCATCATAATTAAATTCATAATTCTGCAGTTGACCGGACATAGACGCATGAATCAGTTCAAGTCTTGTCATTTTTTTGTGATTAGCATTCTTGATTTGCTCCAGAAGTTTTTTACCTTCTTCTTTATCTATTAGTATGTACTTATTATTGTATTGAACAAGTCCGTTTGAGCTGCTTTCTTCAACAAGTTTATTAAATTCTTCAAGTGATATTTTTTCTTCTCCTAATGATACCTCATAAGAAAATTCTAAAATATCATCTAATGAGATTGCGCTCGATGATACTGTGTTAAATATCTGCATTAATTCAGCCGAACGAGAAGCTTTTACTTTTGCGTTAATAGATGCTCTTGGAATTATTATATTAGTTAACTCTTCTGGAAGAATTACTTCTATTTGCGCTTTTTGAAGGTAGTACGCAGTTTGAGCAATAATTTTATAAACTTCATTTAAGTTTAACTTTAATGCTAAAGTTTCCTCATCTTCAAATAGTGTTTCTAATTCAGGCATATAACGAACTGCATAATTAAGCTGTTTTTCTATAATTTTACCAATGTCTTGAGTATCAAGCTCCCATATCTCGTCTTTTTGATAAATATCATCAAGTAAAATTGTTTCATTAGTCTTTCTGTTTTTTATATGAATCTTAAGTTCAAATTCATCATTACTGATTTTGTTAACTTTGAAATATGGTATTAAGTCATATTTTCCTAAGTACAATTCATCAAACCATTGTGCTATGTTTTCAGCAATATCTTTACCTTTTAGCAAGCATTTTTGTTCAAGGTCTTTAAGCATATAATGGCCGGATTTGATATCTTTAAATCGGTATGCCTTTATTCCTAAAAATTTATAAATCAGGTAATTAAGATACTCTCTAATAAATCTCTCAACAAAGTTTTTAGGTTTTTCTCCTTTGATAAAAAGATTATTCGGTAAATTATTTTCTAACTCATTTATTATCCTAGCAGACTCTTTGTTAGAAACAATCGGCTCATATACTATCCTAAACATCCCGCCTGCTGAACTGTCTTTTTTATGCACAGTCGGTACAAAATAGAGCTTTTCTATGAGCTTCATTACAAAATGGGTTAGCTTATTGAAGTACGCAAAAGTTTGTGTGAGTGATGAAAAATCTACAACTTCACCGAATCCGCCGAAATAGTCTAATACTAAATCAAGTGGCATAACATAACCTATTTCACCTTCAACTTCTTTTGAAGTAAAACGGAACATCGATCCTTTTGACTTTAAGTAAAATTGGAAGTTATTTGTGGGTGTGACAAAAAAACTAAGCTTTGGATTAGTTGCAGTACCGTCATTTATTAAGAAAAAGTCTGTATTTCTAACAGGAGAATTTGGAGATAAAAATATTCCTTCAAATTCATCTTCTACAAGTTGATAAATAAGACTTAATGTGTACCTAAAGTCTTTATTTTTAAATCCATTTGGATTTTCACTCAAGTTATAGAAAAACTCATCTACATTATTTTTCTTTAATGATAAATCTATATCTAATGCCTTGGCTTCTTGTTCGCTCATTTCTCACCTATTTTAATGCAGGTACTAATAACATACTTTTTCCGGTCATCTCTACAGGCTGCTTAATTCCCATTAATTGTAAAATCGTAGGAGCAACATCACACAATGCTCCACCTTCACGAAGTTCAATCTCATAAGGTGCATTAATTACAACAAACGGAACAACATTTGTTGTATGAGCAGTATGTGGTTTTCCTGTTTCATTATTAAACATAACTTCGGCATTACCATGGTCAGCAGTCAACACCATAGTTACGCCATATTCTTTACATTTATCGGCAATTTTACCGACACATGTGTCAACTGTTTTGCAGGCAATCTCAGCCGCTTCTAAAACACCTGTATGACCAACCATATCAGGGTTAGCAAAGTTTACTAAGATAAAACCGTAATCTTTATTTTCTATAGCTGAAAGTACATTTTCACAAACTTCCGGAGCGCTCATCTCAGGCTGCAAATCATAAGTTGCAACTTTTGGTGATGCAACAAGTTTTCTTGTTTCGTGAGGTTGTGGTTCATCAATACCGCCGTTAAAGAAGAAAGTAACGTGTGCATATTTTTCAGTTTCGGCTGTTCTGAACTGGTTAATTCCGTTTGCTTCAAGAACATCTCCTAAAATATTTTCCGGTTTTGTCTTTGGAAATGCAACAGGGAAAGTAAATGTTGCATCATAACTAGTCATTGTACAATAATAAATATTATTTAAAACTTTTTTTCTGTTAAATCCGTCAAAATCTGAGAAATTAATTGCTTTAGAGATCTCTCTTGCTCTGTCAGGTCTGTAGTTAAAGAATATTATCGCATCATTATCGTGAATTCTGCTTTCTTCTCCGCCAATAGCCGTCGGAAGCACAAATTCATCGGTTATATCATTAGCATAAGATGTTTTAACCCCTTCAATTGCAGATGATGCTTTTTCACCTTCACCGAATAATAAGCAGTTATAACCTTTTTCTACTCTGTCCCAACGGTTATCTCTGTCCATTATATAGTAACGTCCTACTACGGATGCTATTGGAGGCAGATTATATTTTTTAAGTTCATCTTCAACTGTTTGAAGATATGTGCAAGCACTGGTAGGAGGAGTATCACGACCGTCAAGAAATGCATGAATATAAACTTTTGTTAGTCCTTCATCAGATGCAAGTTTTATTAATGCGAGAAGGTGGTCTAATGATGAGTGAACACCGCCGGTTGATACAAGACCGTATATATGTAATGAAGAACTATTCTTTTTAGCATGATTAATAGCTTCTAAGAATTTTTCATTTTTAAAAAATGAACCATCTTTTATAGCATTATTAATTTTTGATAAGTCTTGATATACAATTCTTCCTGCGCCTAAATTTAAGTGTCCTACTTCACTATTGCCCATTTGTCCTGCAGGAAGTCCAACGTATTCACCATCAGCGTGAATTTTAGTTGATGGGCAATCTTTTATAAGCTTTGGAACGTTTATAGCATCACATAGCTTAGTAGCGTCATATTTACTGTCATTATTAATGCCTGATATTCCCCAACCGTCCATAATGCATAATAAAACTCTGTTTGTCATATTATAATCCTCTCATATTAAGTCTTTTAAACTAATTAATTTTAGTTTAAACATACCAAAAAGTAAAGAGATAAATTAATGAATTTTTCTGATGTATAATTAAAATACAGATTTAAAAGAGAGATATTATGAAAAGAAAAATAAGCATTTTAGGTTCAACAGGCTCTATCGGAAGACAAGCATTAGAAGTAATTGATAAATTGCAAGATAAATTTGAAATTATCGCATTAACTGCAGGTTCAAATACGGATTTACTAAATGAACAGATTAAAAAATTTAAGCCAAAATATGCGTGTGCAAGTGATACAACAAAAATTGAAGGTGCAAAGCATTTATCATTAGAAGAGATATGCTCAAATAAGGAAAATGATATTATTCTTGTTGCTGTATCAGGAAAAATCGGCTTAAGACCTACAATCACCGCAATTAATAACGGTATAGACATTGCGCTGGCGAATAAAGAAACACTGGTTATGGCAGGTGATATTGTTATGCCGTTAGCTAAGGAAAAAGGTGTTAATATTATACCTGTTGATAGTGAGCATTGTGCAATACATCAATGTATAAAAGATATTTCACAAGTCGATAGTTTAATCATTACCGCTTCCGGCGGACCATTTTTACATAAAACAGTTGATGATATGAAAAATGCAACAGTAGAACAAGCTCTTGCGCACCCCAGATGGAATATGGGTAAAAAAATTACCGTAGATAGTGCAACACTTATGAATAAAGGTCTTGAAGTAATTGAGGCACACCACCTTTTCAACATGGATTATGATAGAATTAATGTGGTAGTGCATCCTCAAAGTATTGTACATTCAGCTATAGAATATGTTGACGGAAGCGTAATTGCTCAGCTTGGACTACCGAGTATGCATATTCCGATACAGTATGCAATAACATATCCTGAGAGATTTGAAGGTATAAAATCAAAAAGCTTTAGTTTTGCTGAAATCGCAAGACTGGATTTTGAAGAACCTAACTGGGATAAATTTAAAGCACTTAATCTTGCTTATGATGCTGGCAGACTTGGGGGTTCAGCAACAGTTTGTCTTAATGCCGCAAATGAAGAAGCGGTGTTTGAATTCTTAGAAGGCAAAATTAAACTGTTTGATATAATTCATGCAGTAGAAGAAATGATGCAGAATCATAATATTATTAAAAAACCGTCTGTTGATGAAATATTTGATATAGATAGTGAAATAAGGATAAAAACAAAAGAATGGCTAAAATGCTCTATGGTATAAAATTTTAAAAGCGGTTAGTAATTTATAACAGCTTTTTTATATCTTATGCTTCTATGGTCATGCCTTCCGAGTCAGTAGCAAGTTCCAAAAGCCTGTAAGAAAGATACGCCCCAAGCGCTACAGCCTTTAAATCAATATTTTCATCATACTTTGCTACCTCTAATATTGCTGAATTTATCTCAGGATTCTCTTCCTTCATATATTGAACCATGTTTTTTCTCCAAGAATGAACATCTTGAAAAGCTTCAGAAAATATCTCAGATGACATTTCTTCGGTTATTATTGGTAGCATACTCTTTCTCCTATTCTTTATATAATTGATTATATAATAATTTTTCATTTATTACAATACTTTATATATAGTTTTATTATATAAATATTTTACTATCCATTTCTTATTTTTCGAATTGTCTTTTTATCAAGCTCTACCTCATTATTTGTAATATTTCTGCCAATAGATTTTTCTAAGTTTGCTTTTGCTGAATTATATTCATATAATGTTTGATAATATGTAAGTTGTGATTTTTCATATTGTACCTGTGCATCCCTTAATTCAACCGGACTCCCGACTCCGACTTTGTATCTGTTTAATGATAAATCGTAATTTTCTTTTCCTTGTTTCACCCCAATATATGCTACAGGAATTTTATTTTTTTTCTCTTCAAGTGTGTAAAATGCATTTTGAACTTCCAAATATACTGCATTTTTTGTAGCAATAGCTTTTGCTTGCTCTTTAGAATATAAAGATTTTGCTTCTCTTATTTCATGTTTTATAAGCATTCCGTTTATAGTCGGAAAGTTAATATAAGCACCTAAGCTATAACCGTAATTTGAATCAGGGTGGCGGCCGCCGACTTCAATCTGACCTTGCGTGTAAAACTTCGGAAGCCATGATTTTTTTATTAATTTTACATTTTGATTTGCTTGTTCTACTTTTACTTCAGCAAGTTGAAATTCAGGTCGTGATTTTTCACAAATTTTAACAGCTTTATCTAAATTTATATCATAAGCATCATATCTTAATTTTTCAACAAGATTATATTTAGTAAAATATGGTATTCCAATAGCATTATTTAATTTTGCCATAGCAATATTTATAGCGTGCTCAGCCTGAATTAAAGTTAATTTTGAATTACTTAAATTCAATTGTGATATAGTAACATCAACTTTTGGTTCAACACCTGCTTTATAAAAAGCCTTCGCCTGTTCATAAAACAGTGAGTACTGTTTTACTGTGTTTTCAGCAACCTCTTTTGCTTTTATTGCGTACTGCAGATTATAATATGCGTCTTTTACATTATAAATAACATCGTTGATAGTGCCTGTTAATATAATTCTATACCCAAGATTATCCAGCTTTCGTACAGTTACTTGATTTTGTGTAACACCAAAATCGTACAATAATTGAGAAGCACTTATTTGTCCTAAAACCCAATAATTGTATATAAGATTTTCTCTGAATACATCAGATAATTGAAGTTGTCTTATTCTGCTATATCCTGATTGCCAGCTGAATTGCGGAAAATAATTTGACCAAGCTTGTTTAATTCTTGCGTCTGATGCAAATACATCCTGCATCGCAGACTGTATTCTTGGATTATTTCCAAGTGCCATTCTTATACAGTCATCCAGATTAACATCTATGCAATGCTCTATACCACCCTTGATAGTAAGATTTTGATTATTATCAGATTCATTTAGTCTTGGTTCAACTTCATGACTTTCCGGGTATTTTGTTTTTACACTTTCTGTTAGCTTATCAATTGCATTGCAAAAAGCAAAATTAGGCACTATTATTAAAACTACTAATACAAAAATAATTTTTTTCATTTTTATTTATCTTCTGTTTTTAAGATAAATAAAAAATCCTATTAGCGTAATTATACAAGCGGATATAATTTTAATAAATAGCGGTAATGCTATAATTTTGGAAATAATAAACGGAACCACCATAAAGAAAAACAAATAAATTAAAATAATAGCAAGGAGTAATAATGCTAACTCTTTTAATAAGGATTTTCTTTTATCTGGTTCATTTTTAATTGTATTTAATAATACAAAAAATGCTGGAACTAAAATACTTCCGAAAAATGCTACAGCTAACATACCACCGAATACAGAAACACCAATAGAGTGTCTGCTGCCTGCGCCGGCTCCTTTTGCGAATACCAATGGTAATAAACCTAATATAAATGCAATATTGGTCATCATAACAGCTCTAAAACGAAGTTTTGCAGCTTGCATTGCTGCATCTATATAATGCAAGCCATCCTTTTCCATTGCATCTTTTGCAAATTCTACAATTAAAATTGCTTGTTTTGTTGACAAACCAAGTAACATTACTAAACCTACCTGAGCATATATATCAAGAGCCAGTCCCCAAACATATTGTAGGAACAAGGCACCTGATATAGCAATCGGTGATATTAACATTACAGAAATCGGAAGTGTCCAGCTTTCATATAATGCAACTAAGAATAAATAAACAAAAGCAAATGCCATTGATAAAATTCCTAATAATTGACCTGATGATTGTTGTTCAAGGAATGATTTACCCGACCATGCGTAATCCATATCTTTTGGTAAAACTTTATCCGCTAATTGTTCCATTGCCTTCATTCCGCTTCCTGAACTCATTCCTGAAACAACTTCCGCATTTATTGTAATTGAAGGATATAGATTAAATCTGGTAAGTTCAAATGGTGCAATTATATCTTGAGTGGATATAACAGAAGTTAGCGGTACCATTCTGCCTGCTATGTTTTTTACAAAGACTTTGTTTAAATCATCCATAGTTGCTCTGTAAGGAGAATCGGCTTGCATATATACACGATAAACACGTCCGAATTTGTTAAAATCATTTATATATGAAGATGCATACTGAGCTGCTAATGTAGAATATATTTCTGATATCAATACACCTTGTGCTAAAGCTTTTTCCTCATTTATATTCACAACAACCTGCGGAAGTGATGCGGTAAATGCAGTATAAACACTTGAAAAAGCAGGTGAAACTCTGGCTGCTTTCATAAGTTTTTGTGCTTCAATAAACATTTCTTCAGCTGTTCTGTCGCCTTTATCAAGAACTTGAAATTCAATACCGTTATACATACCTAATCCTGTTATTGCAGGCGGTTGAGAAACAAATGTTGTTGTTTCTGTATATTTACCGGTAATTGCTCTTGCTTGAGCCATGATGTTGTTAATTGATAGTTTGCTTGATTTTCTTTCGTGCCAAGGATCTAATTTAACAATTACGAGGGCTGTATTTTCACCATTAAATCCATTTATTGATAATGTTGATTTAACCCCGGGAATTTGTAAAATCTCTTTACACATATTATTAACAACTTCCGCTGAGCGAGATAATGTTGCACCGTCTTGAAGCTGAACCTGCATAAACATTGCACCCCTGTCTTCATCAGGCAAAAAACCTTGAGGTACTATTTTAAACATTATAATAATGAATAACAGTATTCCTAAAACAGTTCTTAGTGTCTTTTTAGGCTGCATTACAAAGTAATTGACAATACCTAAATATTTATCTCTTACTTTATTGAACCAATTATCAAATTTTTTAATAAATTCGTAATCAGTTTTTTCTTCACCGGATTTTAATATAATTGAACATAAAGCAGGAGATAATGTTAAAGCTACTACGGTAGATAGGCCGACAGAAGTTGCTATACAGACAGCAAATTGACGGAACATTTGACCTGTTATACCGCCTAGAAATGAAACAGGAACAAATACTGCCATTAATACTAAAGAGGTTGCAACAACGGCGCCAAATACTTCTTCCATTGATATATTAGTAGCTTCTCTGGGTGATTTCCCTTCTTGTATATGTCTCTGGGTATTTTCAAGTACAACAATTGCATCATCTACAACAAGTCCGACAGCAAGCACCAGACCAAAAAGAATTAAAAGGTTTATGGAAAAACCTATGGCAGCCATTATTATAAATACACCGATTAATGAAACAGGAATCGCACAAAATGGAATAAACGCAGCTCTTGCTGTTCCTAGGAATAAGTATGTAACTGCAGAAACTAGCAGGATTGCTAATAATATTGCTTCCACAACCTCTTTTATTGATTCTCTTACAAACTCAGTTACATCATACTGAACATGATATTCCATATCATTAGGGAATTTTTTACTCAATACTTCCATTTTTTTGTTTATTCTGTTTACTAGATCTATTGTATTAGCATCCGGTAATTGTGTAACTGCAATAATTGCAGATTCCCTTCCTTCGACCATTGATTTATGTGTATAATTTTCAGCCCCGAGTTCAACTCTTGCAACATCTTTAATTTTTACATTTGAACCATCTTTGTTTGCTTTTAAAATAATATTTTCAAACTCTTCAACGGTTTTTAAACGACCTTTTGTTTTCAAGGTAAACTTCATCATTTGAGGAGTTTCCATCGGTTCTGTTCCTATATTACCTGCTGGAGTTTGTGTGTTTTGTGATTGAACAGCATTGCTTATATCAGTGGTTGAAATACCCAAACTGGCCATTTTATCCGGTTTTAACCAAATACGCATTGAATAATCGCCTGCACCATATACAGCGACACCTGCAGATCCTTTTGTTCTTGCGAGTTCATCTTTGATGTACATTGAT
This sequence comes from uncultured bacterium, assembly GCA_902775025.1. Lineage (GTDB taxonomy): Bacteria > Cyanobacteriota > Vampirovibrionia > Gastranaerophilales > Gastranaerophilaceae > CAG-196. The sequence continues at coordinate 64,328 of CACYKP010000001.1, forward strand.
GCATAGTTAGCTAAATATAGTGAATTATATGTACCGTTAGGTGAACGTAAGCCTATAAATAAACAACCTCCGCCGCCTGTTGATTTACGTACGGTTAAACCGTATCGCCGAACCTCTTCAGGAAGTCTTGGAGTAACCAATTGAAGTTGGTTCTGCACATTCACCAAATTCATATCAGGATTTGAGCCAACTTCAAAATATATTGTCAATTTGTACATGCCGTTACTTGATTCGGAGGTCATGTACAACATATTTTCTATACCATTTAATTGCAGTTCAACTGGAGCTGCTATTGTAGAAGTTATTACATCCGCATTAGCACCTGCATAAGTTGCATTTACGATAACTTGTGGAGGAGTAATTGACGGATATTCTTCCAGCGGCAATGTTGTCAAACAGAGTAAACCCGCAAGAACCAGTGCAATTGAAATAACGATTGCAAACTTTGGCCGTTTTACGAAAAAATTCTCTGCCATTATTTATTTCCTCCGAAAATTTTTTTTAATTTATTAATTAATCTTTGGAAAATATTTGTTTTTTTGCTGTTTAAATTATTATCTTGAACCGTGGTTTCAACAACACGAACAGGAGAACCCGGAATAACCTTCTGCATACCCGTTGTAATTATTCTGTCCCCTTTTTTTACTCCTTCATAAACTACCCAATCAGTACCTACTTGCCCCATGGTTTTAATATAAGTCAGTTTAGGATTATTATTATCATCCATTACATAAACATATAATCCTTCTTGATTTTCCATAGTTGCTGATTGAGGTACTATAGGCATTTCATCATTTTTATTTGAATATATTTTAATTCTTCCGAAATCACCTTGTAAAAGTACATTTTTAGGATTTGGGAATGTTGCACGCATTGTAATTGTACCTGTAGATTCATCAACTCTGTTGTCATAAAAATCTTGAATTCCTTTGAATTCATATTTTTGTCCTGAGCTAAATGTAAATTCAACTTCTCTTTTTGCATTAGGTGTTCCGTCTATCCTATTAAGTTCTGCATAATCTTTTGATTCAAGCGGAAAAGTTATATACATAGGATCAGAACTGTTTATTGTAGTTAACGGTCCGCTATTCATTGAAACATAGTTGCCAACCGTTACATCTATTATACCAACACGACCGTCAACAGGAGACTTAACATGTGTATAGCTTAAATTCCTTTGTGCATCTCTATAAGCATTTTCCATACTTTGTACTTGTGCTCTATATGCATTTCTTTGTGCTAACACATTATCATAATCTGCTCTTGCAACAAAATCATTATCAACAAGTTCTTTATACCTTGCAAGTTGTTTATTATAGTATTCTTGCTGGGCTCTGGCATTCTCTAAATTACCTTTTGCTTGACCTGCAGCATTCGTATATTCTTGAGGTTCAATCTCAAATAAAAGTTGCCCCTTTTTTACAAAATCGCCTTCTTTAAAATAACTTTTTGTTAAATATCCATTTATACGAGCAAGAACTTCAACTCTATATTTTGCCATAACTCTTGCAGGAGCATCAAATTCTCGTCTTACATTTGCCGATTTTACAGTATCAACAGTAACTGAAGGTGTTCCCATTGCCGCTCTTTGTTTTCCTGAAGTTGCTTTAGCAATTCCGGATAAAATCATACGACCAAATATTAAAGCGCTTATTATTGCAATAATTATTATAATATTTTTTCTCATTCTCTCTCCAAATTACATATCCTAAGCATGTTTATAAATGCTATTTAAATTTTAACAAAAAAATAAATGTATTCAAGATTGATAATTAGGACTATATAGCAGGATAATATAAAAAAAAATAACTAATCTCTTGACAGTCAATTTTGTTCTTGATAGCATAATAATTGTGGTTAATCCACAGGCCGAATTATTTGATATTGGTTTAATGATAATTAAATAGATTTTGTAAATTTAATAAAATTTGCGCTTGTAGCTCAGCAGGTAGAGCACTCCCCTTTTAAGGGATAGGTCGCGCGTTCGAATCGCGCCAAGCGCAAATTTTTTGTGTCAAATCTTTTATCATGTTATAATTAATCCAAAGGAGATATGATGAAGATTAGGGAGTTTTTAATTAAGCATTCGGAATTTTTTACGGTATTAGGTTTATGCATACTGTTTTATTTTATATTTTTCCACAATATTTGGGCTTATGCACTCATGGATGTTGATGAATCAAGATATGTATCTATGTCTAAAGACATGTTTAATACTAAAGACTTTATGACTTTGTACCTAAATAAAGAATTCTTCTTTGAAAAACCTCCGTTATATTTTTGGAGTGAGTGTTTATCATTTGCTCTATGGGGTAAAATTACGGAAGCAACGGCAAGATTCCCTGTTGCTTTATACGGAATGCTATCATGTATAATGGTTTATATTCTTGGCAGAAAAATAATATCAAGGTTGTTTGGTGTAGTATCTTCACTTGTTCTTGCTACTTCTTTAGAATTCTTAATTCTAGCTAAATTTGCAATTCTTGATATTGTTTTAGCCGCTTGTGTAACTTTAGCTTTATGTTTTGGAATGCTTGTATATTATGTAAAAGATAAAAACAAAAAGTTTATGTGGTGGCTGTTTTATATATTTTCAGGTTTAGCTGTCATGGCTAAAGGCATTCCGGGTTTTGTAATCCCATTTGGTTCAATGTTCTTTATAGCAATTTATTCTAAAAAATTTAAGGAGATATTTAAACCACAATACTTTATTATCGGTTTTATACTTTTTTTAGGAATAACACTTCCTTGGCACATTGCTATGTTAAATATGCATGATCCGTTATTTTTTAATGAATATATAATGAAGCATCACGTTGCCAGATTTTTAGGCTCCGGTGAACTAGGTAGACAGCAGCCGTTCTATTTTTACCTTTTAACAATTCTTTGGGGATTTTTCCCTTGGATAATATCTACTTTACCTGTATTAATAAGAAAATTATTAAAATGGGATTTCTGTTATAGAGGTAAAAGTGATACACAAAAATTAATGATGTTTGCAGGAATATCAGCTATATTCACACTTTTGTTTTTCTCATCTTCTAAAACTAAATTAATAACTTATATCTTGCCAATATACCCTATGCTTGCAATTCTAGGCGGATTAATATGGACAAATTATATTGAAAGAGGCGAATACTCAAAGATAATAAATAAAACTGTTTATATTCTAGGCGGAATATTTATTATAGCTTCTATTGCAGCTATGTTTACTTCACTATTTTTACCTGAACAGTTAAATATTGATATATCACCTGCAAAACCATTATGTATTACTTTGTTGATGTTAGCAGGATTATTTTCTATCATTTCAGCTAAAAAAGAAAAATATGCAGGAGTTTTCATAACATACATTTTATTTATGATGTTTCTAAGTGCTTTTGGTACAGGATTGTTCTTTAATATAGATTACAAATTCGGACAAGATGATTTAATGAAATTTGCTCAAATAGCAAAAGAGCAAAATAAGACAATTACTTGTTACAAATTCACTCATAAATATTCTCTTATATACTATAGAGATGGTAATGAACCTATAGTTTACGGCGGCGATTTTGAATTAAATGACTTAAAAAGAGAGCTTAATAAAAAGAATAATTATGTAATTATTAAGAAAAAACAAATTGATAATGATATCAAAATGCTTAATTATAATATAGTTAGTGAAGGCAGACGATATCTTCTTTTGGAGGGTAAATAATGATAGGTATTATCAGCGAAATAATATATAGGTTATTTTATCCGATATTATTAATGTTTCATTTGCAAAACGGTTATACTAAAGAAGCTGTAACATTAAAACAAGGTTATGTTTCATTTAATAGTGATAATAAAAAAGTTATAATGTTTCATGGTGTATCTGTTGGTGAAGTAAATGCAATTGAAAAACTTATAAAAAAGGCTAAAGAAGAATTTCCTGATTCTAAAATAGTTGTTACTACAGGTACGAATACAGGTCAAGAAATTGCTCATAAAAGATTGGATGGAATCGTTGATTTAGTAACTTATTTCCCGTTTGATACACCATCTTGTGTTAAAAGATTTTTAGATAATATTAAACCTGATATTGTATTAATTGCAGAAACTGAGATTTGGCCTAATATTGCAATAGAATGTAAAAAAAGAAAAATAAAACTATGTATTATCAACGGAAGAATCTCAGATAGAACCTATAAATCATACAAAGCTTTAAAATTCTTTTTTAAACCCCTTTTAAATAATTATGCAGGTATTTATACTCAAAGCAGCGAAGACTTAGATAAATTTTTATCACTTGGTACAAATTTTAAAACTACAAAAAGAATGAATAATTTAAAATTTGACATTACAAAACCTGAACTAACATTCGATTTTGATAAATCCGGCAGAGTTTTATTATGTGCTTCAACTCATTCAGGTGAAGATGAAATATGTCTTGAGGTTTACAAAAAATTAAAAGATAAACATCAGGATTTAAAACTTATCATTGCACCACGACACATAACAAGAAAGGACGAAGTAGAATCGATAGTAGGTGAAAGCGGATATGTTTATGATTTTCGCTCGAATAACATTAAAAGTATGTCTGACATAGATATATTAATTCTTGATACAATGGGCGAATTAGGGAAAATGTTTGCTTTTTCTGATATATCATTTATTGGCGGGAGTTTTAATAAAACAGGCGGTCATAACCCTTTAGAATCAATTATTTTTTCTAAACCTGTTATTTCAGGCCCCTCAATACATAACTTCAAAGATATTTATGCAATTATTCAAAATGCAGGAGCAGGTTTCGTTGTAAAAAATAAAGACGAATTTTTTAATTGTGCAGATAAACTTTTATCTGATTTTCAATATTATAAAAACACTTCTAAAGCGGGAGAAGATGTTTTTACAGCTCAGCAAGGCGCATTAGAATATGTGTTAAATATCATCAGAACTGAATTATATTAAATAAAATTTTACAAACCTTAATAACAATTTGTGATAAATTATAAATATGTCAAAGTTTGTTCCACTACACATTCACACGGAATATTCTCTACTTGATGGGATGATTAGGGTAAAAGATCTAGTTCAGTATGCAGCTGACAATGAGCTACCCGGAATTGCCATTACTGACCACGGTGTTATGTATTCTGCTATTGAATTTTACGAATTAGCAGAAAAATATCATATTAATCCTTTAATTGGTTGTGAATTTTATGTACATACAGGGGATATCCATGTTCATGATTCTGCAAATAATCCGCTCTATCACTTGATACTTATTGCAAAAAATGATAAAGGATATAAAAACCTTATCAAGCTAGTATCTACTGCTTGGTGTGAAGGGTTTTACTATAAACCAAGAATTAATTTTGAACTACTAAAAGAGCACTCTGAAGGATTGATTTGTGCATCTGCTTGTTTAGGCGGCGAAGTTCTTCAACATTTTTTAAAAGATGAAAAAGAAGAAGCATACGCTGTTGTTCAAAGATATAAAGAATTATTTGGTGATGATTATTATATTGAACTTCAAGATCATAATCTTGAAGAACAAAAGCGTACTAATCCTATGCTAATGAAGCTTGCTAAAGACTTAGATATTAAAATGATTATTACGAATGACTCTCATTATCTAAAAAAAGAAGATGCTGATGCTCAAGACACATTGTTATGTTTACAAACAAACGCTAACAAAGATGATGAAAAACGCTTTTCATTTCCTAACAATGAATTTTATATAAAATCAAAAGAAGAGATGAGAAAAGCTTTTTCGTGGATGGATGATGACACATTTGAGCAATGTTGTGCAAATACAGAAGAAGTTTGCAACAAATGTCATGTCGAAATTGAGCTTCATAACGCACCATTACCTCATTATGATGTTCCTGATGAATTTATATTTACATCAGATGATGTTGATGAAAAAATTATTGAAAGACTTAAAAAGAAAAATAAAACAGAAAAAAAGGAAGATGTTTTAGAAGAAGCAAAATATATTCAAGGTATAGAAAACTATCTCGAACACATTGTATTTGAAGGATTGAAAAAAAGATACGGAGATCCGATTCCCGATTCAATTATTGAGCGTGCTAAATATGAGCTTGGTGTTATAAATCAAATGGGGTTCCCTGCTTACTTTATGATTACTTGGGACTTTATACATTTTGCAAAAACTCACGATATTCCTGTTGGTCCGGGTAGAGGCTCCGCTGCAGGTTCGGTAGTAGCTTATGCACTAGAGATTACAGACATTGATCCTATTTATCATAAACTATTATTTGAGAGATTTTTGAACCCGGAACGTTTTACCATGCCCGATATTGATATAGACTTTTGTATTGACAGACGCAGTGAAGTAATAGATTATGTAACTCAAAAATACGGAGAAGACAAAGTTTGTCAAATAATTACTTTTTCTACTTATGCGCCTAAAGCTGCCTTTAAAGGTGTTGGCAGAGTTCTTCAAGTTCCTTTTGCAGAAAGTAACCGATTAACAGGTTTGATTGAACCTGCATTAGATGTAGCAAAGGCAACAAATGAAAAAGCTGAATGGCTAAAAGATATAATCGAAGCAGATGGAACTTCAGAATTCAAACAGCTATATGATGAAGATTTTCAGATTACAAATCAGGATACCGGAAAACAAATAAGCTTTAAACGATGGGTAGATATGGCAATTGCAATCGAAGGGCTTAAGTGCGGTACAGGAACTCATGCTGCTGGGGTTATAATATCTCACGCACCGTTAGATACAATTCTTCCGGTTCAGCCTTCTAAAGATGGCATTGTACAAACGGGTTATCCGAAACATGAAGCAACAGAAGTATTAGACCTATTAAAAATGGACTTTTTAGGGTTAAGAAACTTAACCATGATTACAAAAACGGTAAAAATGGTAAAGAAGTACAGAGGCATTGATGTTGATATTAATCATATTCCTCTTGATGATAAACCGCGTATTCCAACTTGAATCACAGGGCATGATGAATCTTGTAAAACGATTAAAACCTGACGTATTTGAAGACTTAGGTGCATTAGTCGCTTTATTCAGACCTGGCCCTCTTGGTTCAGGAATGGTTGACGACTTCGTTGCAAGAAAACATGGGCAACAAGCTATTACGTACGCCCATCCTTTACTTGAACCTGTATTAAAAGATACATATGGAACAATTGTATATCAAGAACAAATCATGCAAGTATTTCAGGTTTTGGCAGACTATTCTCTAGGTCAAGCTGACCAAGTCCGTCGTATGATGGGTAAAAAAGATATTAAAACAATGGAAGAGCAGCGAGGCAAATTTATTGAAGCATCTGCTAAACATAATTCATATTGTTTTAACAGATCTCACTCAGCAGCTTATGCATTTGTTGCGTACCAAACTGCATATTTAAAATGTCATTATCCTGTTGAATACTTCTCTGCATTATTATCTAGTGTATCTGATAATAAAGATCAGACTCAGCTTTATATTCAAGAAGCTCAAAAATATGGAAGTGAAGTTTTACCGCCTGATATTAATAAATCATATCTTGAATACGCTCCTGACGGCGATAATATTCGTTTCGGAATGGCAGCAATTAAAGGTGTAGGTGCGCCTGTTGTTGAAGCAATTATAAAAGAAAGAGATGAAAATGGCGAATTTAAGAGCATTTTTGATTTCTGTAAGCGTGTAGATGCTAAGTATGTCAACAAAAAATCTCTTGAAGGGCTAATCAAGTCAGGTGCTTTTTCTAATATTGAAAAAAGTCGTAAACAACTCTTTGAAAATATGGAATATATTCTCGATGTAACTTCTAAAGAGGCTAAAGATAGAGCAATGGGG
>CACYKP010000002.1 GCA_902775025.1 uncultured bacterium
CCAGTATTCGGTTTTTCACCGGTATTGCTGCCTTCTCCTGAGTCTGATGCGTTTCCACTATCACTTTTCTTTTCTGTAAATAATGACAAGAATTTTGTTCCGTCATATTTTAGTTTTTCAGTCAAGTTAGATAGTGCGTTAATATTCACTTCACCGTCATCTGCTGAAGTAGAGATTTTAGAATCCTTTATGTTAACTTTTGATTCAGTAGATGCACCTAAACCATACATAAATGCAGAACTTGAATCCATAGTGGCAGTACTTATATCAAAATTTGCTTCTGCATTTGATGTTATATCAACTGAATCAACCGCCATAATATCAGTATTTGTAATATTTATGCTTGATACTGCTTTTGCACCGTCAAAGAAATCATAAGTATCATCACTAAAGTAGCTTTTAATTGCTTTCCAAACCTGCCATTCATAAGCAGGTGTACCTTCAGGAAGTTCTTTTTCATTAATCTTCATCATGACTGCCATTACGACATCTGCTCCAAACGCACCAATCCATTTTTCGTAGATTGTGTCTAAAAGTTGAAGACTTGTTTCTGTAGAACTCTTTGCGTTTGCTTCAATAGTAATCGCATCTGCAATTAATTTTGAATTAGTAATTGTTACTGTCGCTTTTGCAGCCGGTGCTACATCTTTAAAACTCTTATGAATTAAATTGCTTGTTGTTTTATCTTGTGTTGTATCATCTTTTTTGCCGTCAGGATTGTTATTTTGAGCTGCTTTTAACGCATCATTGTATGCTTTTATTGTATCATCTGATACTTCTTTTTCAGAAGAGTCATTAGCCTCAATACTAATTTCTCCTGCAGCCAGAGTAGTGTTATCTATTTTCACTTCGGAAGAATTTTCTGAAAGTGATGATTTTTCATAGGTTTTATCTATTGAATATGTTGTTGTGGTTTTATCCTTGTCTTTGTCAGAAGTACTATCAGGGTTAGGTGTTGTTGTTTTAACTGTTTTAAGCCCTGTTATAGTGTTTATAATAGTCTTAGTTGTTGTTTTGTTGTTTGTCGAACCATTATCTGAATTTGTTGTTGTAGGATCAGTATTATTTCCGGTATTATTGTTTGATTCAATTTTTTCTATTGCCGTTGTTAAGATTTCTTCATTAACTTTATTTGTTACAAGAGCAATTTTACCGTCTTTTAATTCGATATTATCAGCATTTGTCGTGTCATTAGATACTAAAGAATTAAATAATGCTTCCGCAGCACTATCTGCAGTTATTTCTTTATCATACCCCTGAACACCTGCAAAAACAGCAGGTTTTGCATTTGCAGTTTTAGTTACATCGTCAGGATTAACATTTGTCAAAATTCTTCTGCCGTATGCGTTAACATCTTCTCTTGCAAAAATTTTACCGTTTATTATAACATCGCCTGAAGAATTTGTGATTAAACTCTTATAATTATCATTTTTTAAATTAAAATCAAGCTGGTCTAAATTATCCCCGTAAGTTTTTTTGAATAAATTATAAGCATTTTGAGAAGGCGCCATTAAGGTTAGTGAACCGACGTTCAAAATACCTGATGCACCAATAACTATACCGTTAGGAGAAACAAAAATGGCATGTCCGTTATAAAAGTTGTTATCCTTCATTGTGTTCACAATACCGTTTATGATAACTCTGTTATCAACAAGGTTAACAAACTTCGAATACCCTTCTTTATAAATAAGATTGGCTATATCGCCTTTCGACAGGTTAAAGTTCTGATATTCTCTAAAACCTGTACTTCCTGCAACTTTTGCAGCTTCAATGTTATAGACATTCCCTGTCGGATTGACACCTGATATTTCAGATGCTATAACACTTGTTGGTAAACCAAACAAAAGCATACCCACACAAATAAGGGATGCCATAATCTTTTGTAAAAACTTCTTTGCCATTCTTTTATTCCTAATATTAGTTAAATAACGTATATGAACTCCTTTTTATTATTTTAACAATTAAATGCCATTATCGCAGTACAAAAAGAACTTTTTTTTACAAAAATTTACACAAACTTAATAATGCTAAACAAACTTAATAATGCTAAAATGCTTTAATAAATAGAGTTACTACCTCCCCAAAAATCAAAAAATTTAACAAATAATTTTTTGTAAAAAAATCATTAAATTTTACAAAAAAAGTTGTAAAAAAGTAAAAGTTCATGGTATTATTTTTCATAAAACAGAGGAAAGATGAAAAAGAGTTTTTTATTATTATGTTTTACTGTAGTCCAACTATCTGTATCAGCCGCACCTGATGTGGTGCCGAGCATTATTCCGCAAGCAGGAACTATTAACAATCAAAACTTGGATGTATTAAGACAGCACCAAATGGAAAGACAAATCCAAGAAGACTATAAAAAATTTGAAGAACGCAGGGATAGCGGTGAAGCTGAAAAAGATGAAATTGAAAAGAAAAAACAAGAACCAATAATAAAAGCAAAGCCGGAAGAATATGCTACAAAAGGTGTTTATGTAGATAAATTTGAAGTTTCTCCGTCTTACATCATGACAGTAGAAGATGTAGAACAAATTTTAGCCCCCTATAAAGGTAAAAATTTAACTTTTGAACAATTAAAAGAGGTTGTAGCCAAATTTAATAATTGGTATGCAAGAAATGGTTGTGTTACTTGCAGAGCTTTTTTACCGGCTCAAACATTAGAAAACGGAGTTGTAAAAATAAAACTTGTTGAAGGCAGAGTCGGCGAGGTAAGTGTTTCTGAAAACAAATGGACAAGATCAAAATACATAGAAGAAAGACTTGATTTACACAAAGGAAATGTCTTTAATATTCAAGATTTAGAGCGTTCTATGGTTGTATTTAACAGATACAATAACGGCGTTCAACTAACAGGTTCCCTAAGTGCCGGTCAATCTGAGATGGGTACAACTGATGTTCAAATTAAGGCTCACGAAAAATTTCCGTTTCATATAACCGGAATGATGGATAATTCGGGAAGAAAATCTATCGGTGAATATCGTGGCGGTTTAATGCTTCGAGCTGACAGCTTAACAAAACACAGAGACCCTTTAACAGTAGGGTTTTATGCCAATAAACATTCAATAACGCCTTTCGCAGATTATAATTATCCTGTAAACAGAAAAGACGGCAGAATTGGTTTTAATTTTTCATCATCTAATTCAGACATTGGCAACGGGCCTTTTAGAATATTTAACATAGAGAGCCGTTCTCAAAATTACTCATTGTACTTTACTCAACCTATCATAAGAAAACCGTGGACAGAATTAACCAGTACGACATCTATAGCATATAAGCATTCTGCTACAAGTTTTGACGGGCACGATATTTTTGAAGACAAAGTTACAACAGCAACAACAGGTTTAACATACAGATACGATACTAAAAAAGGTATTTGGTATGCTAACCAAAATGTCGGATACTCATTCCCGATATTCGACAAAAATTCTAATTACTTAAAATTAGACGGCGGCGTTTTAAGATTACATGACTTTGGACACGGTTTTGTCGGAACAATAAGAGGGAATTATCAGTTTATTCCAAAAAGGGATGTTCCATATGTCGACCAAATGTTAGCCGGCGGCGCAGCTACAGTCAGAGGTTATTCTGAAGGTCTTTTAGTCGGAAGAAGCGGATATATCTTGAGTGCAGAACTTATGTTCCCAATAGGACCAAGGGTTATTTATACAAAAAAACATCCAAATACTCCGACTCCTTTTATCGGAAATTATCTTAAAGGATTTGTTTTTGCAGATCACGCAGGTATATTCCCATACAAAGGCAGCGGTATCGGACATCAAAGTTATGACGGTAGTGATTTCTTAGCAAGTATAGGTTTCGGTACAAAAATTAATTTACCGGGAGAACTTAACCTCAGAATGGCTTGGGGCTTCCCGCTAATGAGTAATAGATACGAAACAAGCAGCTGGGGAAGATTTCATATTGATTTAAGCTTGTCACCTGACTTTGACACGCTTATTGCTCTAAGACAGCCTAGAGGAACAAGTACTGTAGATGTTGTTGAAGAAGAACCTGCAACAAAAACAGATGTTAATTACGGACAAAAATTTGTAAGAGCCGAAATTGATACAACAAAATCTAAAAAAGAAATAAGAGAAGAAAAGAAGCTTCAAAAACAAAAAGCAAAAGAGGCTAAGGAAAAAGCTAAAATTGAGCAAGAAAAAATTAAACAAGACTTAAAAGAAGAACAAAAAATTGACGAATTAATATATGGTAAACAAAAAACTTCTAAGTGGGAAATGTTCAAAGTTAAAACAAAGAACTTTTTCTCAAGAATAAAAATAAATAAAAATAAAAAGCAACCGAAGCAGAAGCAATATAGTACTTTTTTTAAACAAATAAAATAAAATTCTTATTATCGCAAGATTCTAAAAATATTGGAATAAAAGAAAGACTGGCGTGTGATGTTGCACTTGATATTAAAGAAAAATGTTTGTTATTGATTGATTAAAAATTATCAAATTACAAGATTTAAAAACAGTTTTACGTTAAAATTTTTGTCTTTGTATGTGATTTCATCTGATATAATTTCAAGAATTTTTCTTTTTTGTTTAATATTTCCTTTTGAAAAATATTCATACGCATTATCCGTAAACCCAAGTAAAATGTCGGCTTTCTCATAAAACTCTTTATCAAGTTTGTCAATTTGACAGAAAAATTGCAGTTGTTCCTTGGTCGCCATTAGCAGGCGGAAGGTGCGCTCACCCATGGGGTACAAAAACCGCAAGAAACACTATTGATGAAGTATCTCCAATGGTATGGGGTGCTACAGATGAACAAGATAAGGTTGTTGTGGATAATTTAGAAAAAATTTCAAAAGAATTAGGTTACTCTATGGCACAAGTGTCTTTGGCTTGGATGTTATCAAAACCTTATGTAACATCACCTATTGTAGGCTGTACGGATGTAAAGCATGTAGAAGAAGCAGTTTCATCTTTAGATATCAAATTGAATGATGATATAATAAAAAGGCTGGAATCACCTTATGTACCCCATATTCAAACAGGATTATATTAAGGAGAATAACAATGGAACAAACATTTATTACATTGAATGATGGAACAAAAATCCCTCAATTCGGACTTGGTGTTTATCAGGTACCGGATGGTGAAGCAACAATAAATGCGGTTAAAACTGCTCTTGAATTGGGTATTAGACATATCGATACGGCTCACGCATACCAAAATGAAAGAAGTGTAGGTAAAGCCATTAAAGAAAGCGGAATACCCAGAGAAGAAATTTGGATTACGACAAAATTGTGGCCGAGTGAATACGGTGAAGTCAAAACATCTGATGCAATTGATAAAATGCTTGAAAGACTTGATACAGATTATATTGATTTACTCCTTTTGCACCAACAATTTGGTGACTATATCGGAGCATATAAAGACATGGAGCGTGCCGTAAAAGACGGCAGAGTAAAATCGATAGGATTATCTAATTTTGAATCTGAAAGGTTAGAAGAAGTTTTTAATATAGCAGAGATTTACCCCTCAGTATTGCAGGTTGAATGTCATCCTTATTATCAGCAAAACGAATTAAAGAAAAGAGTTGAAAAATACGGGACGGTGATAGAATCTTGGTATCCGATTGGACATGGTGATAAATGTCTTATTAATGAACCATTATTTACAAAATTGGGTCAAAAATATAATAAGACTAATGTTCAGATAATTTTAAGATGGCATATTCAGGAAGGAACAATAGTTTTTCCTCGTTCTACAAATCCTGTTCATATAAAAGAAAACTTTGAAATTTTTGATTTTGAATTAACTGAAGATGAAATGAATGAAATTAGAAAACTTGATAGCGGCAAAAGATTTTTCAATATGACACTTGATCAACAGGAACAAATGTTAGGCTCTTGGAAACCTGAGGATTAAGGGGGTAAATATAATTATGGAAGAAGTTAGAATTGATGTAAGAAATCAAGAACCTGAAAGAATATAAGAAGCAAGAAGGAGTGCAGATTTATGCTTCAGAATAAATCAAACAAATCCGACAACTCCTGAATGTCAGGAACTCGTTCAGGAGCTTTTTAATAACACATTGGGTGAAAATACTGTTATTCATCCGCCGATTTTACGATTTTGGCCGATAAAGTTAAAATCGGGAAGAATGTTACTATTTTAAACGGGTTTCAATGCATGTCTGCAGGCGGTTTAACTATTGAAGATAATACAATGATCTCTTTGAATTGTACTATCGCAACAAACAACCACGATTTTTATGACAGATATGTTATCACCTGCAAACCAGTTCATATTAAACGAATTTTGTATTAATTTTTTTATCGGTTCGTTTACAGCCCATGTTAAAAAATGTGTATATGTTTTTATAATTATCCCAATTTTCTCTTAAATGTTCTGCTTGCAAGTGTCAGAGTTATCAAAGCTATTATAAGTAGTGGAATTATGTTTACAATTACATCGCTGATTCCCATTCCTTTTAATATTATTCCGCGTGACAGAACCATAAAGAACCTTACAGGATTTAGGTACGTCAAATATTGCAAAAATACAGGCATATCTTCAATAGGTGAAATAAACCCCGAAAGCAGTACCGCAGGCATCATAAATGTCATAACAGATAAAATTGCTTGTTGCTGAGTATTGCATATTGCTGAAATATAAAGTCCGACACCAACTATCGCTAAAAGCGATATCAATATTGAAACAAAAAATAAAATTATAGAGCCGTTAAAAGGAACGTGGAAAAATACAATAACAATTCCAATCATAACCATTGTTAAAGTCATTGCAATTACAAGTGGCGGAATTGATTTACCGAGTAATATTTCAAACGATGAAAGAGGACTGACAATTAGCTGATCGAACGTACCGAGTTCTCTTTCTCTTGCAATCGATAAAGATGTCAGAATCAAAGTTGTTACAAGTGAAAGCATTGCAACAATAATTGTCAAAATATACCATTTGTATTCAAGATTAGGATTAAACCAGTTTCTTACGGTTATATCCAATCCGGAGCTTTTGTTACCGGAAAGCTCCGCATTATACAAATTTATTATTTGTGATGCATATCCTGCTCCTATTGCAGCTGAATTTGTTTGTCTGCCATCGGATATTATCTGAACATTTGCACCTGTTTTAGACTTTATCCCCCTTGCAAAATCATTCGGGATATTTATTCCGAGCTGAGCTTTTTGCGTATCAAGTTTTTCCTGAAATTCTTTTTCATTATCAACATAATAGAATTTTCTAAATCTTGATGAATTTTCGAACCTTGAAAGTAATTCTCTGCTTTCAACGCTTTGAGAACGATCTAAAACAACTGTATCAATGTTTCTGACTTCCATTGTTACAGCATTTGAAAACACCAAAAGCTGCATAAGAGGCATTGCAATAATAATGGCTCTAGATTTCGGATCATTCCAAATGGTTCTAATTTCTTTTTTTATAAGTGCCGCAACTCTGCGTAAAAAATCTCTAATCATAATTAAGCCCTCACCCTAACCCTCTCCCCAACGGTGCGAGGGGATACTGATTCAAGCCTCATCTGTGTCTTTTTATAAACTGCTACAAACAAAATTAAGCCTAATAAAGTCAAATAAAAAGCATTTGCTAATCTTATTTCATTTACCCCGCCTGCCATAAATTCACTTTCAATAAATGAAATATAATATCTTGGCGGAATTATCATAGTTAAGTATTGGAAAAACACAGGCATTGAATTAATCGGAAACAGTAACCCAGATAGCATCAGAGCGGGCATAAATCCTAAACTTATTGAAACCATACTTGCCATAAATTGATTTTTCAGGGCAGTTGAAATCATTAAACCAATACCAAGAGATGTAAACAAGAAAATTCCGCTTATAAAGAAAAACATAAAATAACTGCCCCTAAATGGGAGTTGAAATACACAAACAGTAAGGAACATATTAAATGCTGTTGATAACATTCCCAAAACAAAATACGGAATGTATTTGCCAAGTACAATATGAATAGCTCTGACTTTTGTACTTAATAAAGCCTCCATTGTTCCTCTTTCCCACTCACGGGCAATTACAAGAGAAGTAAGTAATATTCCGATTAAAGTCATAGTAATAGCAATAGACCCCGGAACGATAAAATGATGTGAGTTCAAATCCGGATTATACCAGGTTCTGTTCTCGATATTAATTAGAGGCTGGGGTAAATGCATTTTATACTTACTTGTGATTAACCATTGATTAGTAATCATATTGGCATAACTCTGAACATAATTTGCAGTATTAACTTCACTTCCGTCTGTTATAACAAGTAAATCTGCTTTTTGTCTTCTTGATAATTTTGTCGAAAAATCGTTTGGAATTACAACTGCCCCTTTGATTTTAGAACTTAAAATGGCAGTTTTAATATCTTCCATATTGTCATAATTTATTGAATTAACGTACTTGCTGTGGCCGAAAGATTTGACTAATGTTGCAACTTCAGGCGAATTATCGTCATTTTTAATTCCCATTGTGATTTTTACGGAATCGAGATTTATTCCGTACATATAAATCATAATTGATATAATTGGCAAAATAAAAGCAATAACAATACTTGATGGATCTCTTAGTATCTGTTTTATTTCTTTTTTAATTAAGGCTAATAAGATTTTCATTATGATTTACCCCTTTCAGATTCCTTAATTAACGTAATAAATGTTTCTTCCATATTGGGCAAAGCTCCCTCGCCCCTTGCGGGAGAGGGCTGTGGTGAGGGGTTAAAAGCTGCTGCTTTTTGTTTAAGCTCAGTTGGCGTTCCGACAGCAATAGTTTCGCCTTTATAGAAAAGACTTATTCTGTCGCAATATTCCGCTTCATCCATAAAATGAGTTGTTACAAGAATCGTTACACCTTTTTTAGATAATGAAATTATATGATTCCAAAAATCACGTCTTGTCAAAACATCAACACCTGACGTTGGTTCATCTAAAAATAAAACAGGAGGGTTATGAATGAGTGCCGCTGCCATTGAAAGCCTTTGTTTTAAGCCAAGAGGTAAGTTTTCAGCCTTTTCTGATTCATATTTTCTCAGCCCAAAAACATCAATAACTTCATTAACCTTTTTTTCTTTTTTTAAAATACTTATTCCATAGGCAAGAGCGAAAAAGTCTAAGTTTTCACGAACGGTTAAACTCCCGTACAGTGAGAATTTTTGTGCCATATACCCTAAATTTGCTCTGGCTTTTTCCGGGTTTTTCTTTATATCAATTCCCATAATTCTAGCGGTACCTGATGTCGGTCGGGCAAGTCCGCACATCATCTTGAATGATGTTGATTTTCCTGCTCCGTTTGGTCCTAAAAGCCCAAATATTTCACCTTTTTTAATTTTAAATGTGTTATTTTTAACTGCGTAAAAGTTTCCGTATCTTTTTTCTAAATTATCCGCTTCAACTGGGTAAATGTATGGAGATTGCTCCCTCTCCCCTAACCCCTCTCCCGCAGAGCGAGGGGAAACATCATGATATTCGTAATTTTTGGCTATTAGTGATTCTTCTTTATTATATCCGCCCATTAAATCAATAACTTTATTTTCAAATTCTTGCGGTGTCGATGCAAGGTCATGAGGACTTCCGTTAAAAATTATTTTACCCCTATCTATGACAACTGCCGTATCAAAACTGTGAGCCTCATCTAAATAAGCTGTTGACCACAAAACCGTTGTTTCCGGACTTATCATTTCACGAACCATTTTCATTAAATCTCTGCGTGAAATCGGATCAACACCGACAGAGGGCTCATCTAAAAGTAAAAATTCAGGATTGCCAAGCAAAGTGCAAGCAAGTCCCAGTTTTTGTTTCATACCGCCTGATAATGCACCTGCAAGTCTATCCTGAAATGGTGCAAGAGTTGTAAATTCCAACATTTTATCAAAATCGTGAGGAACATTTTTAAGGTCTGCATATAATTTTAAATTCTCAATAACGGTTAAATCTTCATAAAGACCAAATTTTTGAGGCATATACCCTATGTGCAGGTTCAGTTCATCCTTTTGTGTAACAGGGTTAAAGCCAAGAACATCTATTTCACCATTATCAGCAAGTAATAAACCGATAACAGTTCTTAAAAGAGTGGTTTTTCCTGCTCCGTCAGCACCAATAAGCCCAGTTATTTTACCCCTTTCAATATTTAAGGAAAGATTATCAATAGCAACGGTAGAGCCGAATTTCTTTGTTAAATTTTTTATTTCAACGGTAAATAATTTTCCATTTTCCATTTTCAATTTTCCATTTTTTTATTTTCACCGTCTGATTTTAAATTTACAGTAATTGTAACAGGCATTCCTTGTCTCAAATATTCGTCAATATCATTGATATAAACTCTTATACGATAAACTAAATCTGTTCTTGTATCTGTTGATTGAACCGTTTTAGGCGTAAACTCAGCAACAGGCGAAATATACCCGATTTGACCTTTGTATTCTCTTTTCTTACCTGTGTTTGGATCTGTAGTATCAGTGAATACATTTACCCTCTGCCCGTACTTAATGTTCCCTAAATCTTTTTCATTAACATAGGCTCTAACCCAAACAGGACTGTTTTTTGCCATTGTATATACGGGCTGACCTTTTTGAACATTACTTCCGGGTTCAACTACACGAACCATGATTGTACCGTCTTCAGGAGCATATAATTTTGTATATTTTAATTGATTGCTTAAATAATCTTTGTTTGCAACTGCTGCTTTATAATCTGCGTTTGCTTTATTTCGTGCGTTATACAATGATTCGACTTCTTGTTTAGAAACTGTATCATCAACTCCTAAAGGAGCGTATCTGTTATATTTATCAGCTGCATCTTTTTGTGTTGCAAGAGTTCTGTCTACTTCTGCTGCTGCTCTTTTAAAGTTTGCGCTGTAGTCAGAGTCATCCATAACTGCAACGAGTTCACCTTTTTTAACAGTGTCCCCTTCTTCTTTTAAAAGTTTTGAGACGAGTCCGGAAACTTGAAAAGATAAATCAACCTGCCTTATTTCAATATTGCCGAATAAGGTTAACTCATTTGATGTATCTTTTTTATTAGCTTTACAGAAAAAAATGCAAAGTCCTGCAATTAAAATTATTAAAACTAATGCTGCTATTTTCTTTTTCATATCATTTACCCCTTATAATTTACCCCTTATAATTTACCTCCAACGGTTTTATATAGTGTGTAATAATTAACTAATCTTCTTGTTTTTGCTCTTGTCAAATCCATACCTTTGTTTATGTAAATATTTTCAGAGTTAATATGCTGTGTTTTTGATATAACTCCACGATTTAACATATTATCTGCATTATTCAAATTTTTAGTTTCAAGCAATAACTTTTCTTTTGTTTTATTTTCGATTTCTGTATCGTGTTTTATGATACATAGTGAAGTATTAACTTCTTTTACGGCATCTAAATCGACTTGTCTATACTGTTCAAAAAGTTCTTCATATTTTGCTTTTTTGAATCTTAAATTAGCAATTTTTCTTCCCCCTGCGAATATATCCTGTGTCGCTCCTGCAAGCAAAGCCGCAAGAGAAGATTCCCAAGAGAAAAAGGTTCCGGGAGCAATATTATTAAACGCCCAAATGCCTGTAATGTTAAATGTCGGCAAGAACTCTTTTCTTGCAACTCGAATATCTATTTTTGCTTTTTCCAGTGCCATTTCAGCTCTTTTAACATCAGGTCTTGAGAATATAACATCTGACTCTGCTTCGTTTGGGATTACTGCATTGTATTCAAAATTATCTATATTCCCGCGCGGAATGTCAGAATTAATCGTTTCTGCATTTACTCTACGACCTATCAAAACCGCAAATTGCATTAAAAGGACTTCTCGTTGTTTAATAAGATTCTCAAGTGTTATATTTGCCTGTTCAATATTAGTTTTAGAGTTGTTTAATTCGGTTGTGTTTATAACACCACGAGCAAGTTTTTTGTTATCATCATTTAAAATTTGATTATAATTATCAACGATTTTTTCTTGTTCTTCTATGAGTTTATCGTACTCCAGAATATTTGTATAAACCGTTGCAACATCTGATAATAGTGCTAAATATGCTGACTGTTCATCGAATTTACTCATCTCATAAGTCTTTTTAACACTCTTTGTTTTATCCCTGTTTTTTAGAAGGAAATCTGCCTCGTAGTTTGCTATAAAAGGCAGTACAAAAGCATTTTTGCTCACGCTCAAATTAGGATTAAACTTTGGTGAATGAATTCCCAAATAATTTGCGGATACACTAAAACTTGGTAATTCATTTGCAAATTGTAATTTTACCCCCTGCCTGTACTCTTCTACCTTTATCGTTGCTTGTTTTGCGCTGTGGTTATTATCTATCGCCTCATTAACATATTGGAATAAGTAATCATCATTAAAACGATTGAAAAACTCTACATTCAAATCATTTCTATCAACAGCAAAACAGGGATAAATTATTAAATTCATGAGAAATATTAGTCCTGCTATAATTTTCTTATTCATTTATCTCTCCAGCTTCATTTAAACCGTGTATTATTTTACTATAATTATATATCACTTGTCATAAAATATGGCTAAAATCACGAAATTGTTCTGATTTAAGTCCATAAAGTTTTGAATTTGGGCTAAATTACTCATAAGCCTATTGTACAATATTTTAGTCTTTGTGTCTATAAAATAAAAATGCGGGTATTGATACGTTTAGTTAAGTAGGTCGGATTTACTAATCCGACAATAATTATTTATTTACCCCTTTTGTTGGCATAGTAATGACAACCTTCATTTTTCTAATTTTTTGGTCTTTCATTCGAACCGGCTTTTTTGCATGACTTATAATTACGCTAAAAAATTAAATTTTTGACCGACCGGATTCTTATTATATTGTGCTGCCATAGCTTGAACCTGACCGGCTAAAGCTTTAAAAGAAAAATCCTGCTTTGCATAAATTGGATTAAGCGCTTTATACTGTATTTTAGGAACATTTTTTATTGAATAAACCTCTCTTGCTGCTTGAATTTTTAGAGTATGGCTGTCAATGGATGGTAAATTATTAATCATTTTATAGTCCTTTCACTTGTAGTTTATAAATTCCGCAAACTGTAAAAAGGACAAAGCTATTTAACAATTTTTAATATTTATAAGTGTAATTCCACTAATAGCTTGAATTTTAAATTTAAGATCTAAAAAAAATTACAAAAGAACTTATTTCTCATCCAAAATACGATTTATGCCGTCGTAAAGTTTTTGCAAGTCCTTTGATGTTGTATAAGACGGGCATCTTCGCATGTGATTTCCGCTATTATAGTCAATAATAACGTCTTTCATCTCTTGTATAGGTTTAATAAATGTTCTTTTTAATCTTGCCAAAAGCGTAAGACCGATTATCCAAATAAAAACTGAGGGAAAGATTATTATCCATATACCTACAGTCTGTATTTTTTTTGCTTTCAAACCTGCCTGCTCCATTGCTACTCTGTTTATTCTTGAAAGCTCGGCGATATCACTTATTGTTTCTTCTTCATACATATTGTTTCCGTTGAATGAAGGTTGGTAATTGCCGTCAATTTTCTCAATAACTTCTTTTTCTCCCGCTTCTGTTATATTGTTTTTTGCCAGATTGAGATATTCTTCAAATTTTCTGATATCTTTTTTTACCGTAATACTTGATAACATTTGTTCTGCATAATAAAGAGATTTTGTATTGCTGCTATTCAAAGTGTTCACAAACGGTTCCAATCTTTGAAACCCGCTAATACCTGCTATTGTAATAACTGTTGAACAGATTAAAATAATTATATAGGAATAATAAATACGTTTTGCAAAATTCATTATTTATTCTCCTCTATCATTTTTTCAATATCATCGCTGCTACCAATTAAAAGCAATCTGTCATCTTCTTGTAATTTTTCTTTAGGCATAGGACGTGTAAGTTTTTTGTCTTTTATTACTCCTGCTACAACAATTTGATATCTGTCCGGAAGTTTAAGCTCCAACAATGTTTTATCTATCATAAAATGTTGAACCGGAATTTCTAATAAATCCAACTCCTCAGAAATATTATCAACAAAAATATTTTTAAACAAAATTCTGTTTGCCAATCTTTTACCGTATTCTTTTTCAGGATTAATGATTTGTTTAGCTCCGATAGCTTTTAGAATCCTTGCGTGAATTGTTTCAGAAGCTCTTGCTATAATATTTTCACACCCCATTTGTTTTAAAAGAGCAACTGTTAAAATGGAAGGCTCCTTTGCACCAATTGAACATATAATCAAATCCCTGTCTTTTGGAGAAAGTTTAGCTAATGATATTTCATCAATTGCGTTCAAACAAATAGCATCTGTTGCAAAGTTAGCAGCTTCATTTACTAATTTTTGGTCTATATCAACGGCAATAACCTGAACCCCTTTTTCGTTAAGAGTTCTTACGAGCGACATTCCGAACTGCCCTAAACCGATTACTAAAACTTGCTCTTTCATATATTTTCTCCTATGTTAAAGATATTTTTGCTTTTGGATAATTTACATCAAACTCAGTAATTTTTGAGTTTAAGTAATATATAATCATTGCAGGCATGACTCTGCCAATATACATTGTTGCTATAATAACCAATTTCCCGAATATATCAAGATAAGGCGTAGCTCCCATTGAAAGCCCTACTGTACCCATAGCAGAAACCGCTTCAAAAGCGAGTTTTGTGTGTGCAACGGATTGGGTTGTAATAAGCATTATAATGGAAATAAGCAGCACTAACAGATAAACAAATACCAATCCTATTGCTTTGTAAACAGTCTCGTAAGAGATTTCTCTGTTTCTTACAATATTCTTTTTGCCTGAAAAAATATTAATACAAGTAATAACAAGTACTGCAAAAGTGGTAGTTTTAATGCCTCCTGCCGTTCCCCCCGGA
Organism: uncultured bacterium; assembly: GCA_902775025.1. GTDB lineage: Bacteria > Cyanobacteriota > Vampirovibrionia > Gastranaerophilales > Gastranaerophilaceae > CAG-196. Next base: position 14,849 of record CACYKP010000002.1, read on the forward strand.
GAACCGCCTACTATCATAAGAAATACTAAAGTTAAATAACTTCCGCAAGATATATTACTTAAATCAACGGAGCCGAATCCCGCAGTTCTTGCACTAACTGAATTGAAAAATGAATTTAACAGTTTATCTGAAAAACTCATTCCTGTTAAAATACCGTTTGTTTCTGAGATTAAAAATAGCAGAGTTCCTAAAACAAGTAATATTATTGTTGTAATAAAAACTATTGTTATAACGGGAGATAATTTTTCACCCTTCAAAAATTTTGGTAAGGTTATTGCCATAACGGGGGCAATTCCGCCAAAGATAATCAGAAATGCTACAGTAAGAATAATATACGGATCACCATTATACGGTATTAAGTTGTCTGATATCAAAGCGTACCCTGCGTTACAGAATGCTGAAACTGCAAGAAAGATAGCTTGCTTGAATCCGAATATACAATCATGTTGAAGGAATGAAAACCTTATAAACATAATTACAAAACCGATAAACTCAAGTAAGAATGTATATTTAAAAATTAAGTATAAAGATTCTTTAATTTCTCCTTTACTTTCAGCATCAAACATGCTTCTTGCATTTTTTTCATAAGTTACGGACATTTTCTTACCCAAAAGCAGGAATATAACAGAGGATATTGCCATAATTCCAAGTCCTCCGACTTGGATTAAAAGCATTAATATAAATTGCCCAAAAGTAGTTAACTCAGTAGCAATATCGCTAACTGACAAACCCGTAACGCAAACACCGCTAACTGCAGTAAATAAAGCATCAATAAAAGACATTCTTCCTGAAATTGGAAGGAATAATAAAATTCCTCCTAAAATACACAAGAATAAAAATGTAATAGGCAGTATCCTAACCGGTGATTTTACAACCTCTGAATATATATTATCTACAAATGAGCCGTATATTTTTTTTAATAGTTTTAACATTGTTATATAAGTATTTTATCACAAATAAATTGTCATATATTTGTTAAAAAACAATGTCTAATTATTAAATTCCAAAATCTCATTATCATCAGGTACAACAACATTATTTAGTTCTAGATTTTTTATATCCTCTCTTGTAACTGTTAAGTGGCTTACTGTGTCCATGTGGCTTGCGATAATTTTAGATGATTTTGCGTAATTTGATATTGCTTTTGTGTCCTCAATATCCATAATCAACCTTTCGCCTTCACCCACCAAAATAGTAGCACCGCAAGCGTTTATAACAATTACTTCAGGGCTAAATTTATCAATAGCCGTTCTAACTTCATCGCACCAAATTGTGTCCCCTGCAACGTATAATGTTTTTTCTGTATCAGCTTTAAACACTATTCCCATAGCATCATAAGGCATTCCGATTTGCTCGCACATCGGTTTTACAACTTCGCGTCTGCCGTGCTGACATTGTGTTTTATATAATTTAATCCCCTGAAAATCTGTTCCGCTTTCAGAAATAATACGAACATCGTTGAATCCAAAATTTTTAATAATATTCAAATCTGTTTCATTCTGAACAAAGAACGGAATTTTCTTATCCAATGCTTTCACCGCAAATTCATCAAAATGGTCAGGATGAAAATGGGTTAAAATAATAGCATCTGCATTAACAATTTTATCAATAGCGATAGGTAATTCAACTCTCGGTTGCCTTATATCACTATTTACCGCACCTGTAAAACCGTCCATAAAATCCTTTGGCATAAGCCATGGGTCAATTAAAAACCTTTTATTATTGTAAGTTACAATTATTGTTGCATTTCTGATTTGATGAATTTTCATAATTAAATTTCCGCTATATATTTAAATTTTATTTACCCCTGATGGCAGTGTGCGTGATCGTGTCCTTCGCCGCCGCATGAGTTTTCACCTGTTTCAAGAGAATTAGCCATATATTTTTCCAAAACCTCTCTTATTGGTAATTCAGGACAGCCTGCAACAACTTCAACTCCATTTTGAGCAAACATCATCATTGGACGTCCGCCCATTCCTCCGGCTAAAACTTTGCTTACACCTTGTTCTGATATCCAAGCAGCACTCTGGCAAGAAATTCCCTCTTCGGGTATTCTTTCTTCTATAGTTAAAATTTCTTTTGTTTCAGGGTTAATTTCAGCAAAAGTGAAAGAATCACAATGCCCAAAATGTCCGCATAATTTACCTTCACTTGTCGGAATACAAATTTTCATAACCATATCTCCTTTTAATTTTTCTATGTTGCTTTGTAATAAAATTGCACTTTCTAATGCTTCTGTGTCTGTGAGATTATGCCTTTTGGCGTAATCACGCAGAATATTTAAAATGTTTTCATTAATTCTTCTGTTGAACGGTACTTTTTTAAGACAGGTTTTCTTTCTTCCCGCCATCTCACGTTTCCCGCCCCAATTAGCTTTTTGACAACATTTCATAATAAAAAGTTAACATGTAAAATTGATTATGTCAATACATAATCAAGATATGATTTTTGTGATATTATCAGAGTGTTACAATCTGATAATTTGTTAAAATGGTTATATGAACGGTTTAGAAGATAATTCCAATAATGGCAAAGTAGCATTAGTCCTTGAAGGCGGAGCTATGAGGGGCTTATATACAGCGGCTGTTTTAGACGTATTTATGAAAAATGATATTAAGATAGATATTGTCTTTGGTGTTTCCGCAGGTGCTTTATTTGGTATAAATTATAAATCCAAACAAATAGGCAGAGCTTTAAGATATAACCTTAAATATGCACACGATAAAAGATATATGGGTATGTATTCTCTGCTTACCACGGGTGATGTTATGAACAAAGAATTTTGCTTTAATAAACTTGTTTATGAATTAGACCCATTGGATTTTGAAACATTTGATAACTCAAATGTTGAATTTTATGCGGTTGTTACAAATGTTGAAACAGGTAAGGCTGAATACATAAAGGTTAATGATGCAAAAAGGGATATGGAATATTTAAGAGCTTCAGGTTCTATGCCGTTTGTATCAAATTTAGTCGAAATTAACGGGAATAAATATTTAGACGGTGCTGTTAGTGATCCGATACCTTTTAAAAAAGCTCTTGATGAAGGGTACGATAAGATAATTGTTGTTCTGACAAGACCTGCTGACTATACTAAAGCAAAGTCTCGACTACCGTTTGGTTTGGTGTATAAAAAATATCCTGAATTTGTAAAAACAGCTAAATTTGCTTACATTAATTATAACGAAACCCTAAATCTTATAAGAAAATACGAAAAAGAAGATAAAATAATTGTTTTAAGACCAAGTGAAAAAATTAAAATGCGCAGAGTAGAAAAAAATCTAAGTAAATTACAAGCTATTTATGATGTTGGTATAAAAGATTGCATAGCAAATATTTCAAGAATAAAAGGGTATATTGGTGAAAGTATCAAATAAAAAAAATATAATAATTAAGAAAGAAAAAGGAGAGTAAAATGAGAGATGATATTAAAGAATATAATGCAGTAGAAGCTGTTGCAAGAAAATTTTGCGAAGCAGTAAAAGCCGGCAAAAGCGAAATAGTAAAACCATATTTTTATGAAAAAGCTTGCTTTTTTGGTCAACTGAACGAGCAAACGTATCAATCAGGCCCGATTGAAGAATTTTATAAAACTATTGATACTTTTGGTGCTTGCGGTGATGATTACATTTCAAGAATTGATGTTTTGATGCTGGAAAAAACTATTGCAGTCGTTCAAGTTATTGAAGATAACTGGCATGGGTACAAGTTTACAGACATTTTGAACCTTAATAAAATAAACGGCGAATGGAAAATCGTCGCCAAGGTTTATGATACTTTATCAGGGAAATAATAATTAACAATTATTTTCCTTATTTCCCAATATAGAAATTGAGTTGCCATTTGTGTGTTTAACAGCTTTAATCTTAATTAAAAGAGCTTTAGGCTGTATAATAGCAAATTTTACTTTTACAGGTTTTGTAATATATAACATTATGTATGGCAAAATTGCTTAAGGCTTTAAGCAGAATATGTGGATTACAAATCAGGATATAATATATGGTATATCAAATAATAGGAAAAGATATAGAAACAAAATGTGGGACACTGGTTCGCAGATATCTTGAAAACGGAAAATTATATAAATCTGTTAGTTTTTATAACTCAACCAATAAAATAGCTAAGCAAAAAGGATTATTGGAGCGAATAGTTACATATAATTCAGACCGCTTCCCTGTTGAATTTACCGATACATTCGAACGTAAGACTAATCTTCCGGCAAAAGAAAGACCAATAAAAAATACCAAAAGACTAAATCTGCCGGATGGAAAAGTCAGAGATACAAAAGAAACACCAAGCGGAACAAGATATTACAGATATATTAAAAACGGGTTACTATATAAACATTTTTGGTTTGTAGAATCAACCAACAAAATAGCTAAACAACAAGGATTACAATGGCGTGATGTTAAATATAATACAGACAGGAAACCTATTGAAGTTACTGACACTTTTAAACGTACAACCGTTTTACCTCCAAGAAAAGCTAAACCGCAAAATCATATATCTGCTCCTGCTTCCTCCGGTGCTAATATCCAATCTGACAATTCGTATTTTGGAACTCTTGGTGCAGACAGCAAAGAATCTGTTTTAGAAACATACCGTAAAACTGACAGACGCTCTGTATTATATCAGGATTACGATTATTTTATATATAAAGTCAAAGCAAATTTAAAAAGATTTATAAACATTTTACCCAAAAAACTATATGAAGGCATTTTAAATAGATACGGAACAGAAGAAAAATCAATTCGAAAAATCATTCAAGATATTGGTTTTGATATTGATAAAGTATCGATATTACCAAGTCAGGCATCACTTAAAACCAAATACAAAATTTTTATAAATAATACTGAAAAAAAAGAACAAGAATTTGCACAAATCAGACTTGTAAATAATAGTGAAAAACTTTCTGTTGCATATACAAACGCATGGACAAACAGTAAATTAAGAGTTGATATGGGATATGAGTGCTCTAAACATAAAAGAGGAAATACTTGGAGTATCTTAAAAGAAGTGTGGCTTAAGCTTCTTAATCCCGACGAATCCAAATATAAAACTGAAAACTTAATTGATTCATATTTTGTTCAAATGTATAAAAACAGATATCAAACAGGAATACTAAGTTATAATGGAGAAAACCCGCTTGCTAAAATAGCGGAAGATAAAGAAATGAGTAAAAAGAAAGTTCTTGCTTTAAAAATGATGTATAGAGGTGTAAGGAACTTGAAGACATTGGACAAAAAAGTATTAAAAAATCCGGCATATCAAGAATTTAAAAAATCAGCCAATACCAATTCTATGGCAAAAACAATAGAAAATTTTGAAGAACATTATAAAAATGCTTTTTTAAAATATTTTTGGACAGATGCACGTAAGTTAAGATTTTCTGAAGCTTTGAGAAATGAGTATGAAGAATTTAATGAAAAAATTAATCTATCGAATGATATATATGAGGCATTAATTAAAAAAGAATTTATGAATTTAAATTAATAATAACTTTAAATTCAAATTTTCAAATATGCAGCAGGTTTGTTGTTTTGCCATATATAATAAATTTAAAAAGAAATAGGCAAAAAGTCATTGAATCCCAAGACGGACTTAAAAAATGGGATGAAAAATATATAGAGAAATAGGAATAAATTAACAATGAGAAAATGTAAAATAACTGTTTTAAAAAGAAATTTTGATGAAGAATTAGCTAAAGAATACGGAGTTGAAGGTTTGACAGCGTGTCCTATGTTAAAGGAAGGACAAGTTTTTTACGCTGATTGGGAATGTCCCGATGGTTTTTGCAACGAAGCTTGGAAAGCAATTTATCAATATGTTTTTACTCTTTCTCATGGCGGAGCTACAAAAGAATTATTTTATTACGGTGATTGGATAAGAAAACCCGGAGTTGCGATTTGTTCCTGTAACGACGGATTACGCCCTGTAATATTCAAGATTGAAGCTCAAAATAATTGAGCCAGATGTTCTGCAATAATTTTATGAGAGTTTTCATCATAATGTAATCCGTCAATATCGGATGGTTTTGCAATTTTATTTACATCAAAGAATTCACAATGATAAGTGTCGGCAAGCGTTTCATATATGCTTCCGACATCTTTTGATTTTGCTATACTCGTTTCATCAAATTGGCACCTGAAGTATCCGTCTAATATTTTTTCATCCAATACTACCGGAGGAATAATGATTATTCGTTCAGCTTTTGTTTTAGCTAATTTGATTAAATGTTCCAACCCTTTTTCTATTGCACTCAAACTTATATTATATAAAAATTGCAAATCATTTGTACCAATCCAAAGTATTAATGTATACGGATTTTCAGATTTTGAAATAAATTTAGGAAAATGCTTCGGTGCAGAAAATAAAACCCCTTTCGGATTATTTACAAATCCCGTTCTATCACACATTCCTTCGTTTATAACTTCATATTCCGTTCCTAGTTTATTTTGCAGGATAGAAGTCCAGCGAACATTTTCGCCATATCTTGAACCGTCTTTTGGGTTATATCCAAATGTATTTGAATCTCCGTAACATATAATCTTTTTCATCTTTTCTCCTGCTATTTTTTATCTTGTATTTTTTATAAAAAAATTATTCCATTGAAACAAATCCTGATATGAAAGTTACATTATTCTGGTTTTCATTGTTTATGATGCATTGTTTTTATTATGCTTACCTCTTGTCATCCAAATATTTAATTTAGGCAATAGTACACCAAGCATTATAGCAGAATATGCAATTCCTGACATCTGTGCAATATTTAGTTTCCTTAAGTTAGCTTTTACATTACCGCCTTGTGCAATTATTTCTTTTTGAGATTTAAGTGAAACATTTTGGAGCCAATGTTTTATTCCTTTTCCCTGTTTTGAAATATTGAACAAGTTTTTTTGTTTCGGATCAAAAGCTTGCCCTACACCTTTTGCAACAAAACCGCCTAATACAAGCCAATTCAAAAACCCTAAATAATCTCTTACGTTTGTTTCTCTTAGTTCAGTTGAATCTTTTGAAGCAAAAATTCTTCCTAAAATAAGGGTTCCATATATTGTTTTTATTGCATTACCACTTGTTGCAGGGCCGTCAAATTCTAATTTTTTAATAAAGTCTATAGGCTTTTTTACACCCATAACTTTGGTAAGCATCAATACAAAAATTCCTGCGGATAAAAGTTTTTTTAGCCAAAGACCTTTTTCTTTCTTCTTTTCGTTTTTGAATGCAACATTTTGTGCATAGTTATTTTCACCGACAAAATTATCAATACCTGTTCTTTTTTTGGTTAAATACCTGTTTAAATACTGATTTGTTATTGCCAAAGTCATAGATAAAGGTATAGCAATACCAATTCTTAAGTTATTCATTCTTTTTAATTTTGATATTATTTCACTTGGAGTATGTTTAGTTTCTGTGAAGAAAATATTTTTGCCAGAATCAACAATATCTCTCAGTGCGTGTGTAAGGTTTGAAGCAACTTCATGTTTTCCTGATTTAATCTTAATAGAGTTATCCGCACCCAGAAGATTTATTATTTCATCTTGAACTTCTGTAAGAGTTTTTTTGTTTGCTTTTTTATCCAAAGATTTATCCGTGATTAAATTTGCCAATTTCTCAACGACGGGTTCTGTTTTGGATTTATCAACATCAGCAAAATTTTTTGTTTTGGTGCCAACTTGACCTGACATAGAATTAAGTACATTTTCAACATAGTTTTTTGGCGTTTTATCGGTTTTAGTATAAATATCAGAAAATACATTTAAACCGTTATTTGTAATCCAAGAGGCGGAATTAACTTTTACGTCAGGGGTTAACTTTTTTGAGATAAACTTAGACGCTATTATAGCAAAAACAGCAGCCGAAAATTCTGCAATAAAAGTTCCTGTATATTCCCTAAACCCCATCTCAATTCCTGCTTGTTTTCCTCTGTTTTTGGTTTCTACAATTGTTCTTGGGGTATCCATCGCAAAAACATCAACGAACGAGGCATTCAACATGTCATTATTGCTTAATGTATAAAGTGATTTTGATAAAGTACCCATTGATGAATTAAAGTTAAGGGTATTATTGGTTAATTTATTTATTTTCATTTGTAATTTCTCCATAAAAAAACAAGTTCTTAATAAAATAAGAACTTGTTTATAATATTTCTAACTAAAATCTGCGTGCAAAATTATAAGTAAGTTCTTAACAACAAGACTTACAGCAGCAACAGATTAAATTGTTTACAAATGATTTGTTCATAACATATATAAAACATCTAAAAAAAATTTTTGTCAATTATACTTCAAATCATATTTATCAATAAATAAATAATTTTTTAGATTTAGCTGAGAATTATAATTGCAATAAAATGTCGTCAACAAACTTGTGATGCAAAATACAATTTAAAAGAAATTGTTAAATATTGGGAAAAATATGTAAAATCAGCCTCATTTTAATTTAAGCAATTCACAAGTATTTCTCTTTGAACTTTTTGTAAAAGAATCTTTAGGTGCCATCTTTAAAATTTTGCAACCATGTGTTCTCTTTAAATCATTTCCAACTGTATTTTTGAATAATGATTTAGCATATATATCTAATGGCAATGTTAATTTAACTATTCTCATACCTATATGTTATATTTGTATTTCAAAATAATAAATAAACCATTTGGTTTAAATTTATGATATATATACTGTATAAAAAGTTTTTTATTTTGTTTTGCAATTCTTGAAATAATGCTTTTTTGTACTAAAATATATATGTTGTTGTATATAATATGTGTTGTATTAGGATAAGTGATGAAGATTAATAATATTAATCAGCAATTTTTGATGTTATCTAAAATAAATTATAATTCAACTCCAAACGAAAAAAAGTTTCATAATAGTTTATTAAGTTCTGCTGAGCAAATAAATTTTGGGATGCGTGTAAGTTATGGCGTTCCTGCAAGTTTATCAAAAGATTTGCAATTAAAAATTGAGAATATGCATTCAAATATGGATGTTATAAAGAATTTCTTTGCAAAATATAATGCTAAGAACCCACAGCTTAGTTCATTAATAAAAAAAGAGTATTCCGGGCTAGTTCCAAAACGTCAATCCGGTATTGTTTTCAAGCTGCCTGATACGGAAAACACTATAGAAATTATGCGAAGCCAGACACGGCAAGATGTTTTATACATAAGTATTGATGACAAATCCGTCAACTATAACGGTATAATAATCAAAGGAAAAGATAAACTTATTGCAAATTATTTAAAGCTTCATCCGCATATGCTTCCAAGAGAATTAAAATATATGGACGAAGAAGCTATTCAAAAAGCGCAGCCAAAAAAATTCATTGATATAGCAAATGAATTACTTCAAAATTACTCAGATTATATTAGAAAACTTGAATCCGGAGAGTTACCGTTTCCTAAGCTTGTGCAGAGTTCTTCAAAAAAAACAAAATTAATAAAGAGTAATAATAGAGATGCGATATCTTCTGATAATAAAAAAGATGAGATATTGTCTCAAAAAGACATAAAAATAGAAGAAAAAAAAGAAATTAATCCGGCTCGATTATCTGATGAAGAATTAAATGAATATATTACAAAAAAAAATAAAACAATAATAAATGATATTACAAAAATATTTAATTCCGAACCGCAGGACATCCCTAAACACTTATCACCAATACGCACTAAAAGTGGTAGTATGCTTGGATTTACTCTTCAAACAGAAGATGGCGGAAGCTTGAAAGTTACCAAAAAGGTTATAGGAGCTTATGGAGACGACATGCCATATCTGGCTTTCGAAATCACTAAGCCAAATAAAGCAATTAGTTACATGAATATAGATATTATTACGAACAAAGTTCTGCGAACAACAGATAAAGGCAAGCCGCATATATCATCAAGTCATGTTGTGTATGAACTTTCTCCTGCTGAGATTAAAAAAAGAAAAATTTTTGAAAAATTGGATTATTATATGTCGCAGATAAAAGGGGAACCTGTAAGCTCTTTTAAAAAAGAAAAAACTGCAAAAAAAAGCAATGCAAAAACTAAGATTAATGTTCAAACAGATATTCTTGAGAAGTGGTTTTTTAACTTGGAAGGACTTAATAGTATAAATGAGCAAGAACTTGGTAAAAATAACGGAACGGCAGCTGCTGCAGAGTATATTAATGCTTTTAAAGCGCAGTTTTTATCAGAACTTCAAACAAAAATGTCAGAATTTAATACTAAAGTTCAGAAGTTAATAGAATTCCTTTCGGAATAACAGTTTTACCTGAAATTTTACAGGTATAAAAGATCTTCATATTTTTTTATTCTAAAAAACAAATTATGTCGTGCATTTTGAACAAATTTGATTTTATTTTTGTAGAACTCTCTTTGGGCAGAAATGTCGAAAATTGTATCATTTTCACCAAATAATACTAGGTCATAAATATCTTTAATATTTTCTTTCTCTTTTTGGTATATGTTTTTTAAGCAATCAAATTCAATGCGGCAGCTTTCCAATGTTCTTTTGGAGGGGTGAAATTCTTTGTACTCTTCATCTGTTTTTATAAGAAAATTTCTGGCAAATTCGTCTGCATTTTCTTCTGTTATATTGTAAAGAATATCTTGAATTTGCTTTGATAAACCGTATTTTTCATCAAACAAAAACGGATTACCGTCTGCTGCTATTTTTTTATTAATTTTAACCCCAAACTTAAATATAGAAGCTACAAAAACACCGGCTGAAAAAGCCAGCAAATTAATTTCATTGTATTTTGAAAAATCAAAATTTAAATATAAATCCGTATAATCGTACAAAATTAAAACATCGGATTTTGATTTTAAATGTTCAAATTCGTATTCATCACAGCCCCAACCTGTGAAAAAAATTAAAAGGCTGTCTGATTTATTGTTGATATAATATTGCTTCATAATAGTATTATATAAAAAACACATTTATTGATAAGCCTGTTATTTTATAATAAATTTATAGTTATGGAATTATCATTTGAAAATCCGACTCAGTTATTGGAATACTTAACTTCTGAAAATACAGATTATCAGGAGTTGACAAATAATGCTGTAAAACTTACCGAAAAAATTCCTGAACTTCATACTAATAAAGACGGAAGAAAGTTCCAAGCAATAACACAAGGAATTTTAGAATGTTATAAAAGAATAAGAGGGTTTAATTCTACTAAATGGATATCCGAAAATAAACTGCAAAACGAACTTAAACCTAACGAAAAACCAATCATTTTTACAAGAATTAATGCAAAAGGCGAAGTTTGTGAATACAGAATTCTAAACTTTGATCAAATTGATTTTACAAAAGAACAAGAATATGCAGATGAGTTTGAAATAATTCATGAGGTTAAAAATAAAAATCTAACCCAAAATAAACTTGCCGCAGATTCTCACATAAAATCCGCCTCTAACCAAGATAGCGAAGAATACAAAAAAGTTCTTACATTATTAATGAACGGAGAAAACGTTTTCTTGACAGGGTACGCAGGAACAGGTAAAAGTTATATTCTTAATAAACTAAAAGAAAAATTAAAAAAGAAACTTACTATTACAAGCACCACAGGAATAGCAGCAGTTAATGTTAAAGGGCAAACTCTTCATTCTTGGGCAGGTGTAGGATTATGTAAAAATCCTATCTATAAAACAGTTGAAAAAATAAGACAAAGGACCTCAACTTTAAAGCAGATATTAAATTGCAAAATATTGGCAATTGATGAAATCTCAATGCTAAATATTGAAACTTTTGAATACGTTGACGAGGTTCTGAAGATTATAAGAGAATCCGTTGAACCCTTTGGAGGGATTCAAGTTTTGTTTATAGGTGATTTTTACCAATTACCACCCGTAGAAGGGGTAAATGAGGTTAATGGGGTAAATATAAGAAATAATCAAGAGTATTCTTTATTTGATGATGATACGTTCCCTGAACCTCAAAGACGATACTGTTTTGATTCTCATATTTGGGAGGATTTTAAACTTAAAAATGTTGTTCTTAAACAGAACTACAGACAAAGTGAAACAAAGTTCATAAAAGCACTCTCAGATATGAGAACAAATTGCTTAGATGAAGATGATATAGAGCTTTTAAAAACTCGTGAAACAAATCTTGACACTTTTGAAACAAATATGCTTCATATTTTTTCTACAAATTTTGAAGCTGACAGATATAATATGGCAAAGTTCAATATGATTGATGAACCTGTAAAAATTTTTGAAGCAGAAGATGGAGTTTATAGAGGAACAAAACCTGTATATAGCGGGTTTACGGAAAATGAAAACTACGTTCTTGATATATTTGGGAAAAATTGCAGAGCGGATAAATCGCTTACCCTAAAACTCGGTGCAAAAGTGATGCTGCTCGTAAATATGGATTTTAATAGAGGACTTATTAACGGCTCCTGTGGTATGATACAGAGTTTTAACGGAAGTACTGTAACAATAAAATTTGATAACGGAGAAGTTGCAGATATTCCTAAACACAAGTTTGAGTATTATTATCACGATAAACTTTATGCTGAGCGAACCCAATTTCCGCTAAAACTTGCCTATGGTATAACAATCCATAAATCGCAAGGAATGACTTTGGATAAACTTGTTGTTGACTGTTCAAGAATATTTGAAAGAGGGCAGGCATATGTTGCAATGAGCCGTGTAAAAACACTTGAAGGATTATATCTTAGAAACTTCTCAAAAGATAAAGTTATGGTGGATAGCCGTGTTGCTGAATTTTATTCAAATTTGGAGGAAGTCGGAGAAGTTGAACCAATCGCTCAATTAGCATTCAATCTCGATGAAGAAGATGAAGAAAAACCAAAAATTAGTGATGAAGAAGCAAAAAAAATTATTGTTGATTGCGTAAGTGAATTTAGCGGAATGTACGGAAAAAGCGGGATAACAAAAATTCTTTTCGGAAGCAGAACTATAGAAAATAATGATTTTCACTCAAACGCTGCAAACTCAAAATTCTTCGGCGCACTAAAAGGAAGACGTCAAAAAGCTATAAATGCACTTATTGATGAACTCATAGAAAAAGGCAAATTCAAAATAAAACATGTAAGTTTTGGAAGACCTATATTGTGCATAAAAGATTAAAAGTTATTGTCAGGTGAAAACTGACATACAGGGGCAAATATCTAATATTGAACATATTATAATTACTTAAAGTAAGTCAGGTTCCACCTGACTATAACTTTTTCTGTTATAATAAAATCATGAAATACGCAATCGTTCTTGTAAATATTAAGGGATTGGGAGTAAAGACTTTCAGTTATTCTATACCAGATGAGATGAAGGATATTATTCAGATTGGTCAGGCGGTTCTCGTTCCGTTTGGAAGGCAGGGGCTTATTAATGCTTTTATTGTAGGGTTCAGCGATTATATTTCGGGTGAATTTCGGGTTAAGAAGATAAATAGAATTTTAGATGAAACTCCGCTTTTTTCGCTTAAATATTTAAAGCTTTTAGAATGGGTTGCAAATTATTATTGCACGGATTTTGTAACTGTTCTTAATACAGCTTTACCGATGAGGTTAATTGAAAAGAACGCTAAAATTGAACTTGCGGTTTCGTTTATCAAAGACGGTGAAGGATTAACCAAACGTCAGAAAGAGATTTTAGAGATTTTAAAAGAACGTGGTAAATGCTCTCTTATAGAGTTTGAGGAAGTCGCAAAAACGACGAGAGCAACAATGAAGAAGCTTGCGGAGCAGGGGTTTGTTAAGATAGAAGAAGAATATATTTATAGAAATCCGCTTTCAATATTCAAGGATGTAGAAGTTGAGCCTTTGTTTGAACTTCAAGGTGAACAGATTGAAGCATACGAGGGCATAAAAAACAAATTAAAATCTCCAAACCCGATATTGCTGCACGGGGTTACGGCTTCAGGTAAGACTGAGGTTTATTTTAAGCTTATAAAAGATGTTATTGATTCGGGTAAAAACGTTCTGTTTTTAGCTCCTGAGATTGCACTTGCTTCACAACTCACAAAGCGTCTGGCAAGAAAGTTTGGGATAAAAGATGTTGCAATTTGGCACAGTTCAATAGGTGAAGGTGAAAAATATGATGTTTGGCAAAGGCTTTATAAAAATGAGATTAGAATACTTGCAGGGGCAAGATCTGCAGTTTTTGCACCTTTGCAGAACATCGGTTTAATTATAATAGACGAAGAACACGAAGGAGCATATAAACAAACAAATCCCGCACCCAGATATGATGCAAGAGTAGTGGCAAGACGTTTGGCTCAATTCTATCAGGCACCGTTGATTTTAGGTTCTGCAACACCTGATGTTTCGACTTATTATTATGCAACAAATAACAACAATTTGTTTGAAATGAAACACAGGTTTAACAATTCACCGCTTGCAAAACCTCAGGTTATAAATATGCAGGAATACGGAAAAGCTTCTGGTCAGCAGGTAATCTTACTTATGAACAGAAGGGGATATTCAACTTATACTCAGTGTAAAGCTTGCGGTACTGTTATTGAATGTCCTGATTGTTCTATACCAATGATTTGGCATACGAGCATAAAACAGTTGAAGTGCCATTATTGTAATAAAGAGATGAGTTTTCCTGAATATTGTCCGACTTGCGGAAGTAATGCCCTCTCAACATCAGGTGTAGGAACGCAGAAAATAGAGCTTTTAATCAAAGAACTTTATCCAAACGCAAGAGTAGAAAGAATTGACAGCGATATCTTAACAAAGAAAAACGCTCACATTGAGTTGTTGGGTAAATTCCAACGTGGCGAGATTGATATTTTAGTCGGAACACAAATGATAGCAAAAGGATTGGATAATCCAAATGTTACGCTTGTTGGTGTTTTGAGCGCTGATTCAGGGTTCAATGTTCCTGATTACAGAGCCTCAGAAAGAGGATTTCAACTCCTTACACAGGTTGCAGGAAGAGCAGGAAGGGGTGAGTTTAAGGGGAAAGTTTTATTCCAAACATATAATCCTGAATACTATGCTTTTCAGACCGCTAAATCTCAAAATTACGAAAAATTTTTTGAAACAGAGATTAAATCAAGACAAGAATATGATTATCCGCCATTTAGCCAAATCGTGCGATTAATAATATCATCAGAAAACAATTTTCGTGCGGAAAAATCCTCAATGGAGATTGCGATGAGGTTGAACACAATGACCGAGAAATTTGGATTTGGAGAATACGTTGAAGTTTTAGGGCCTACTCCTTGCGTAATAGAAAAAATCAACGGGTTTTATCGGTTCCAAATTCTTATAAAAAACAAACTTTCACAAAAAGGACACGATTTTATATCCAAGTTTTTACACGGAATAACAATGCCAAAAGACATCAGATTAGCTATAGATGTTGATCCGCTGGATATTTTGTAGATAATTAGAGTTGATAAGTAAATAGTAAATATAATTTACACTAATAGCATAGGTGTACGTTGGTTCGTCATTCATGTATAAGTTGCATAATTCGATGACAAAAGTATAAAATTAAAGACTTGGTGTTGATACGTTAAATTGTCATACTGAGCAAATTGTCTTATAGTTTTTAAGTCCGTTTGGACGAAGTGCGAAGTATCGCCATAATTGTTTCTTTGCAAAAAGTTATGGTGATTCATCGGGGCAAAACGGATATTTCCCCTCTGAATGACGGTTGGGCGTGCAAGTTTCATGATAATCGTGATTTATATTTACCCCTGAATGACGTTTGGGCGTGCTAATTTCACGATTATCGTAATTTATATTTACCCCAGTTATGTAGGTCAGGTTTTACCTGACAAAAACTGCATGTTGCCATAAGTTGTAACATTTCTGTCTTGGTCAAATAGACATGCAAATTTTATAATTAACGTATTTTATGTTTACCCCCCCCTATATTCTATCTATCATATCCGTTGTAACGACAAAGTTTTTTACTTCTGCCCAAAATGGCCGTTTTAATTCTTTATTTCCTGTGTTTAATTTAATATCCGTAGGAATAATAGAATAATTGTCGTACATAAATACTTTGCCGTCAGAGTTAATCATCTTTAGCATAGCTAAATCCATAGAGGATAATTTTTCGGTATTAATCAATTTTCTGTAGTTATTTTCAGTTTTCTCTCTCGATTCGTCAATTTTATCTATTCCTTCCAAAGAACCTTGGTGCTTTGTTTTATAGAACTTTTCCATTCTGCCTGAGCTAAACAAAAAATCCGTATTTCTGTTAAACAGTTTTAAGTATCCGTTTATAGCTTTATCCAGCATCTTTTTATTCTTTATAATTTTTTGCTCGCCGGCTAAATCAAGCTGATACTCTAATTGAAGCTGCCCTAAAATATTACTCAAAGTTATTGAATAATCTTCCAAATAACAACCGTCCATATTTGTAATACTTTTATCTAACCCTCTTATTATTGTTCCCAACTTGCCTTCCAAAAGCAAAGGCGTAAAAGTAAATAAGGTATTTGCTTCATTCTTTATGTATTCTCGATAGTCATTTTCTGCTTTTTGAAGTTTAGCATCTTTAGTTACAATGTTTGGTTTATCTAACCTTACTTTTATATACGGTGAGTATTTTTCCGGTTTATATCCGTCTTTTAACGCTCTTACATATTTTGGATTAAACGGATTAAGAGAAATATTAATTTGATAAAAATGTTTTGAATTTTTATCATCAAGAAGTTTTTGCACATAATCTTCCGCTATTTGCTGCCGTTCTTTGTCATTTCTGTCCCAGCCGTTTGTGTCAAAAACAGCTTTCATACCTGTTGATTCGTGGATTAATTTTCCGAGTTCAATGGCATCGTGTTTTTTACCGTCTTTATCAAATAAATGCATATCAATTCCGTCTGAGTCAAAATAACAATCTACATACTTTTGCCCTCTGTGAGAAACGGGATTAATCCCGATTCTCTTTTTTAATGACAAAATATCATCCATTATCTGTTTAAAACTCTCAAACGGCGCTCTCGATATAAACGGTTGTGCGTTTGCGTAGCAGTGCACACAATGATTTATACACCCTCTTATCATATTGATTGAATGTAAATCCGTTAAAGCAAATGCTATTTGCTTCATTGACATTCCCTCAAAAGTCTTTAACCCCTCTTGTATCCCTTCAAGTTTATTAAGATTGCAATTGTATAAATGTTTGTTAATAAATCTGTTATAAAACCTTGTGCAATTAGCATAAGTTTTAGCCTCTTTATACCCTAAGAAAGACAAATTATTGTATTTATAGCTATAGTCAGATGCAATCTTCATGTTTTTTTTAAAACCCGTAAAAAAAAATTTTGCTACCTAAAATAAAATATCCTACTTTTATATGAGGTGAGCCTTAAAAACATGATGTAAAGTAATAAAGGTACTATTAGTACTCTTGGATGAGGTAGGTAAATTGAAAAAGTTTAGGTTCCGTATGCAAGTTGTGCTTGACATGCGTGAAAAAGAGCTTGAAGAAAGACAAATGGAAATGGCTAAAATTCTTTCTGCATTAAATGCTCAAAAAGATAAACTTCAATCAATATTCCAAGCTCAAGAGGAAAATAAAGCCAGATTGGAGAGAATGAGTACTTCAGAAGAACTTGATATTGTTCAGGTTCAAATGCATCAAAATTATGCGGTTAGACTTACAACGGATGGCATTAATCAAGAAAGAATTATTGCAAATACAGAAAATATTCTGAAAATGAAACAAAAAGAAGTGTTGGAAGCTCACCAAAAAGTAGAAGTTTTAAAAAAACTCAAAGAAAAGCAAGAGAAAGAGTATTACAAAGAATTTCTTCAAACAGAAGCAAAAGAAATAGATGATTTAACATCGGCAAGGTTTAGGTTTCAATGACACAAGCACTATTAAACAAACTTAATGTAACAATTGAAAAAACTGTTAATTTGGCAGAAAAAATGCCAAAAGCAGAAGGCTTTGACTTTGGTAAATTATTTGATTCAAAAACAAATAATTTGAATAAACAATTTAATAACAAGCAAAAAATGGAAGAACATTCTAACAAAGTTTCAAACATAACTGATAATAAAGATAAATTAAAAGAAAATTTAAAAGATGCAACAAGTACATTAAATGATACAAATGATAAAAAACAAGTTAAACAGGATTTTAAAAAAGACAACAAATCAGAAGATGATTTAAATATAAAAAAAACAACAGAAACAGAAGCTGATTTGAATGTAAATAATGACACAGTAAATGATACAGAAAATTCTACATCTGAGGAAGAAACAAGTATTACAGATGATGAAACAACTATTACAGAAGAGGTCCCAACTATGTACAATGAGCTAAATACCCTGGAAGATCCGACTACAATTCTGCTTTTGCAGACACAAATTCAAAAAAACATTAAAAATTGCTTAGAAAATGAGCTGACGGAAGATTTTCAAGAAAACAATCTTCCTCTTAAAACAGAAGAAAATACGTTGACTAACAACGTAATATTTAAACAATTTGATTCTGTTATTTCTAAAGATGCAGGTGTAAGTCAATTTGCACAAAATATTACACCAAAAGAAACTGCGCAGTCAAAAAGTACAAGTTCTAAATTGTCAGATGTAATAAATGAGAACATTTTAAAAGAATTAAATGTAGAGGTTGTAAGTTCTCAATCTGCAGAAGCAGAAACATCATTTGGTGATTTAATGCAAAATCAATCTCCGCAAGAACAGGCAGCAAGGGTAATGATACAAGGTGATGTAAAGTATGATGCAGTTGCAAGCAAGACTTTAGAAAATATTCAAGTAAAACCTGCAGTAATTACACCAAGCAAGATTATTGAACAAATATCAAAACAACTTGATGGGATGGTAAATAATTCAAAATTAAATATGGTACTTAATCCTGAAAATTTAGGAAAAGTAAATGTTCAACTAATGAATACTAAAGAAGGATTATTGGCACAATTTACCGTAACAACTCAAGATGTCAGAGATATCCTGCTTAAAGGTTTGGACGGCTTAAAAGAAAGTCTTCTTGCACAAGGTATCAATGTTGATAATGTATCTGTAAAACTTGAAGAAACAGATAACGAATATAATACTGATTATACAGAACAAGAAGGCTCAAAAGGCGGCAACAAACAACAAGGTGCAAAACAGCAAAAGGAAAATGAAAAAACCTTTGAAGAATTGATTGGGGCAAATATAGAAGAAGAAACTAACGAAGTATAGTTACGTTTTAAAAGAGGAATGGAGAAAAGGTAATGTCAACAATATCAAGTCAAATAACAGCGATGAAAAACGAAACAGCGTATGCTCAAAACCAGCAAGAACGCACTACGGGAATGAAAAATGACAGTAATGTATTCTTAACGCTTATGCTTAAACAACTTGAAAATCAAGATCCTACAGAGCCTATGGATAACACTCAATGGCTATCTCAACTTGCTCAATATTCTTCATTGGAACAAATGACTCAAATGAACAGCGGTCTTGAAAATTGTGCTAAATACATCAACGCAATGTATGACGATATGATGTTGAATTCAGAGATATCTCAAACACTATCAATGATAGGAAAAGATGTTACTATTCAAATTCCGAATGAAGCAGATCCAAAGAATCCGACTGTAGTAACCGGAAACGTAACAGAAGCAAGTTTTGAAAGCGGAAGCGGACAAATTAAAGTAAACGGAAATTATTATTCAATAGAAAATGTAATATCAATTAGAGAGAAATAAAATAAATAAAAATATAAAACCCAGATTGAGAGAGGAATATAAAAGATGTCACAAGCATTACACACATCAAGTACCGGTATTAATGCCGGACAATCGCAAATTAACGTAATTGCACATAACGTAGCAAATATTAATACTGTTGCATACAAAAGTGCAAATATGACTTTTGAGACACTGCATTCTCATAATTTATCCTATGGCAGTGCCGCAACAAAAGATGGCGGTGGTACAAATCCAAAGCAAATTGGTCTTGGTGTAAAAGTTGCAGGTATTACAAGAAACTTTTCGCCCGGAACGTTTGTTTCTACGGGCCGAGATTTGGATACAATGATCTCAGGTACAGGATTTTATGTTGTTCAAGATGCAGCAAAGCATACATATTTCACTCGTGATGGGGTTTTTAATGTTGATTCTGCTGGCAACCTCGTAACACAGAACGGTATGAAAGTTATGGGTGCTAAGTCTATATACTCAAATGCAGGTTCAGACAAAACTGTAAAAATTCCTAAAAACTTGCGTGCAATTGTAAGTGGCGACCCAAATATATCTTCAAGAAAAATTCAGGATTTGAATAATGCAAGTATTACAACGGGAAAGGTTTCAGTTGATTTAACTGATTCCAGCGGAAATACGACAAATGTTCTGGTTGATATTCCCGAAGGTACAAGTACTGTTGGTAATATTGTAAGTAATTTTAATTCGGCTTTGGGTTCTTATGGTATAAACTTCAGTGCATCAGATGGTAAAATATCTTATACGAACTCAGGAAGTTACACTATGAAGTTTTCATCTGAAGGTACAACAAGTAACTTTTTGGGGGAAACCGGTTTAGCTAATAGTACAACTTCTAATATGCTTAGTGAAACTGTAAAGTTGCAAGATATGATTAATTATAACGATAAAAATGCAATATCGCTAAAAAGTGTTGCAATCGATGAAAACGGAATTTTAATCGGTACATACAATGACGGTTCTGTTTTAACTCAATATATTGATGATGCTGAAACTTTACAATGGAAATATACAACGCCTGAAGGTGTTACAATCCTCGGTGCTGATGTTGCTGCGGAGGGTTCTGCAATTGCGAATTCAAATTTTGCTCTTGAACTTGCAACAATGGTAAACGAAGAAGGTCTTGTTTCCTTGAATAACAATTTATGGGAATGGGGACCTGATGTTGGTGATATATATTATGGTGTAGCAGGCGAAATGGCATTTGGTTCCATTGAATCCGGAGGGTATGAAGAATCTAATGTTGATATCGCACATGAACTTTCAAGTATGATATCTGCGCAACGAATGATACAGATGAATTCAAGAGTATTCAACACGGCAAGTGAAGTAATGCAAACGCTTTCATATCTTGGACAATAAATTAGTAGTATAAGGGCATCCTAAAAATGGGATGCCCAAGGATGCCAAAATGACAATTTTTTTGTCAAATCCTTAACAAAAGTTGTCAAAGTTTACAAAACTTAACAATTGTATATAAGGCAAAATGCATGTAAATCATGGGTTTTAGCATGATTTGAGAAAAACAAAAAGTTGTTACAAACAAACATTTGTACAGCTCATGATATGTAGTATATAATTAGATTGAGGTTGAGGGGAAATGTTAATACCATCACAAAACTGGGGCGAAGATATATCAATTGATAGCTCATTTGTAAAATTGAACCTTGACTCAATAAAAGAAAGTATCGCACATTATAACGTTAAAATAATCGCAGTTACAAAATATTTCGGTCTCAATGCAATTAAGGCCGGATATGAGGCGGGAATCAGGGATTTTGCAGAATCGAGAGCTATTGAGGCAATAGAAAAGATAGAACAATTGCCGCAAGAAATCAGAAAGAAGTCAACCTTCCACTTTATAGGTCATCTTCAGTCCAATAAGGCAGAAAAGGTTACTCGGTATTTTGATGTTATTCATTCGGTAGATTCTGTGAAGATAGCTTCGGCGATATCCAAGGCAGCCTGTTCGTTAAATAAGAGAGAGAGAATTTTGCTGCAGGTCAATAATGCAGGAGAAGAACAAAAGTCAGGATATACAAAAGAACAGTTGCGCAAAGAATTAAGAGATATTTTGAATCTTGAGGGGATCAAAGTCATAGGTCTTATGAATATGGCGCCTTTGGGGGCTGATGAAGGGTGTCTGAGACGATTGTTTGGCGATATTAGAAAGTTCAGAGATGAACTTGAAAAGGAATTTGGTGTTACTATTCCTGAGCTATCAATGGGAATGAGTGATGATTATAAAGTTGCAGTAGAAGAAGGCGCAACGATGGTTAGAATAGGCAGAAAATTATTTACGTAGAAAATATATTGGAGGAGCAATGGCATTATCAGAAGGATTTAAAGGGTTTGTAGACATGTTAAAAGGCACATTTAGTGCAGACACAGAAGAGTATGACGAGGGAGATGTATTCACTGTTGGTGAAGATTATCCGGTAGAAGATAATTTAGCACGCAAACCGTTGGAGGATTTATACCCGACAACAACAGTACCTTCGGGAATAACAAGACGTTTCGGCAGAAAAGATACAAATGTAGCTCCGCTGCCAAATTCTTATAAATCAAATGAAGTTATGGTAATTGAGCCTCGTTCATTCTCTGAATCAGCTCAAATAGTAAGAAAGTTAATTGAAAAGAAAACAGTAATTTTGCATTTGGATCTTTTAGATAAAGAACAATCACAAAGAACAATAGATTTTGTTTGTGGTGCATCTCATGCGTTGGAAGGTTCTGTACAAAAAATCAGTGATGCAGTTGTTATTTTTACACCAAATACAGTTGCTTTGTCAGTAGAAAATGCTCCTACTCAAAGTAAGTTTGTAGAATCACTTTGGAATAAACCTCTATAAGGTTTGAAGGGAAGAGAAGAGAGGGAATCGGTACTTTATAACACACCGAGTATGTTTATCCCAAACCCCAGAAGTATGAAATTTTATTTAATATATTGATTTGTGATAGTTGGATTTTCAGGGTGCTTTTGCACCCTTTATTTTTTTCTGAGTAAGTTGTTTTATAATAAATGTATGAAGATTAAAATTATTGCATTAGGAAAAATAAAAGAAAAGTTTTTAAAAGACGGAATTGATGAATTTTTAAAGCGCCTTATACCTTATGCATCTCTTGAAATAGTTGAGCTTAATCCTGTAGAGATAAAAGATGAGAACTTAATTCAAAAGGCACTTGATGAAGAGGGGAAGAATATACTTTCACACATCAAAGATGATTCTTTTGTTATAACAATGGAAATTCAAGGGAAACAGTTATCATCAGAGGAGTTTGCTCAAAAAATAAATGACATTACAATGAACGGAATCTCAGAGCTTATTTTTATAATAGGTTCTTCTTACGGAATTTCCGATGAAGTTTCTAAAAGGTCTGATTTTAAATTAAGTATGTCAAAAATGACATTTTTGCATCAGTTTGCAAGATTAATTCTGGTGGAGCAAATCTACAGGGCTTTTAAAATTTTAAAAGGTGAAAAATATCATAAATAGTTTTTTGTAAATTTTTGTAAATAAAAACCATAGTAATTAGCAAATAATTTTTTTTTACTATTTTAGTTATAGTACAAGTAACGTAAAAAGGTTATTTTCATGAAAGTAAATTCCATAAACAGTATAAATTTCCAAGCACACATTCTACCCTCCAGAGCGTTAACGTCTGCTTTAGAATTAGCACAAAGTGAAGCAAGAATCGGAACTAAAGAAGGAGTAAAGCGAGCATCACAATTTTATAACAACTTGAGAACAATAGAAAAAGATAAAGATACAGCTACATTCTTCATTGATAGCAATCCGCAAAAATTGTATCCTTATATGAGATTGGGCAATGTTACAAGGCTTTTAGAATTTTTTAAATATAAAGAGAATATGCTGCCAAATGCTATTATAGATGGTGTTAACAAGCTTGTTGAAAGCAAGTATCTTATGTCAGAAAGAGCAAATGAAGCTAAGGATGTTGATTTAACCAAAGCTTTTAATAAGTGGGCAAAAGTATAAATAAAGAGGCTTGTACATTGTTTAAGCCTTTTTTGTTGCGTTTTTAATTTCTTTAGATTAAAATTATTAAGCAAGACATACAGTATAAGGGGATATAAGATATGAGCGGACACTCAAAATGGTCAACAATAAAACATAAAAAAGCAAAAACAGACTCACTTAGAGCTGCAGAATTTCAAAAATATTCAAGAGAACTAATTGTTGCATCAAAACTCGGCGGTCCGGATCCAGCAGGCAACTTTCGTTTAAGAACAGCAATAGAAAAAGCAAAAGCTGCAGGACTTCCAAATGACAATATTAAGCGTGCAATCGAAAAAGGTTCGGGAGCCGGTAATAATGAAAATTATGAAGAAATGACTTACGAAGGATATGCAGCAGGCGGTGTTGCAGTTGTTATTGAGGCTATGACTGATAACAGAAACAGAACTGCAGGTGATATTAGAAGTTATTTTACAAAATTCAACGGTAATCTTGGTGAAACAGGGTGTGTCGGATATATGTTTGATAAAAAAGGATGCATAACATTTAATAAAGATGATGTTGATTTTGATGCACTTTTTGAAGCCGCAATTAATCTTGATGCAGAAGACATAATTGAAGAGGAAGATGAATATAAGGTTTATACATCAATTCCTAATCTTCAACCGATAGCTGAAGGGCTTGAAAAAGAGGGTTTTAAATCTGTTACGGCAGAATTTACAAGAGTACCGCAAAATACAATCGAAGTAACTGATGAAAAAACTGCCATTAATATAATGAGATTGTTAGGCAGATTAGAAGAACATGATGATGTTCAAAATGTATATGCAAACTTTGATATTGATGACGATTTAATGTCAAAAATAGAAGAACAACTGTAATAAGTACATAAAATTATTACCCTCGCCCTGCAGGAGAGGGATAAGATGAGGGGGTAACTTCTTATCGGAAATGGAGAATAATTATGATGAATATGATGAATATGATGAAACAGGCACAAAATATTCAAAAAAAGTTGAAAGAAACACAAGATGAACTGAATAAGATGGAGATATCAGGCGAAGCAGGCAGTGGTGCTGTAAAAGTTATATGCGACGGTAAAGGTTTATTCAAATCAATCAAGCTTTCTGCAGAAGCAATAAATCCTGAGAATCCGTCTTCCGTCTCCGAAGATAGCATTGAAATGCTTGAAGATTTGATTACAAGCGCAATCAATATGACAACAGAAAAAGCGCAAAAAGGTATGGAAGAAAAAATGAAAGCAGTAACAGGCGGTATCTCAATTCCGGGGTTATTTTAATAATATAAAATAGGTGAGATATATTGTTTAACACCTCACCCCAACCCTCTCCTCAAGGAGAGGGAGGAGATTTTATGATTTATCCAAAGTCTATAGCAGCATTAATAGAACAATTTCAAAAGTTTCCGTCTGTTGGTCCAAAGTCGGCACAACGGATGGCTTTTCAAGTGCTAAAAATGCCGATATCAGAGGTTGAAAAATTTGCTAATGCAATAATTATGGCAAAAAGAAGCGCCAAGACTTGTGAGATTTGTTATAATATTTCAACTCAAAGTCCTTGCGAGATTTGTTCTTCAAACAACCGTAATAAATCTGTGATATGTGTTGTTGCAGAAACAAAAGATTTAATAGCTATAGAAAAAACAAATGAGTATAAAGGTTTGTACCACGTTTTACAAGGCCTAATATCCCCTATAGACGGAATTGGTGCAGAAGATATAAGGATAAAAGAGTTATTAACAAGACTTACTGATGAAACTGTTCAGGAAGTTATTTTGGCATTATCGCCTTCAGTTGAAGGTGAAGCAACAAGCCTTTATCTTACAAAACTTATAAAACCGTTTGGAATAAAAATTTCTCGTATTGCTTTCGGACTGCCTGTAGGTGCGGATTTAGAATATGCGGATGAAGTTACTCTTGCTCGTGCAATTGAAGGACGCAGGGAATTATAAAGGAGGAAATTAAATGAAGGTTTCTTTAAATAGTAATGTATCAAATTCAGCACTGCGAATTACTTTTGATGGGACAAAAGGCAGGGAATTTATTAATAGAAATATTACAAAACAAAAATATATAGATAAAACAGATACTTTAGTTGGTAAAATTAAAACGGAATTTAAATTAAATACTGAAAATTCGACAGATATATTGGAAGCTCTGGTTGACGAGATTAAAATATTAAAAAGGACGCTATTTATGGCTGAAGATGAAATAACAAAACTTTCAAAAACCAATTCAAAGCTTAAATATATAAATAGTGTTAATTTGATTAACTTGGAAAACAAAGATAAAGAAATCCGGAGTTTACGTTATCGGAATCATATGTTAAGACGATAATATTTTGATTTTTATTAAATCATCACTATAATAATATTATGAAAAAGTTAGTTGCATTATTCATAATATTAAGTTTTACTTTGCCTGCAAATGCATTCTTTTGGAACAAAAAAAATAAGGCTTTGGAAAAAGAACTGCAGGGTAAAGGTTATGCGGGTGATTTACCTCAGATTGAAGAAAAAGAAAAACCTAAAACGAAAGTTGCAGAGCCGATATTTGGTCCGCAAGAGTTTGATAATCCAGCAGAGCTAAAGCCTGTTCCAAGAGATAATCCTGCTTTTATAGATATTATTCAAAAACAAGATAAAACTTCCCAGTATGTCAATGATGTTAATACGATAATTCCCATGCTGGAAAAATTGCATGATTGTATAGAAGATAATGAAAGTTTGCAGTTATTTGTATCAAAGGGGAATTTACTAACCTCCAATATTGATTATTTAATACAAAAATATGACGGTAAACCGGAAAGTTATTTTGAATCTTTTAAAAAATTAACCGAAGTGAACAGATATACAAAAACATTAATGACATTAAGACGTGAAGCAGCACAATATCAGCGTTATCTTGCATATTCAGAAAGCGGTTCAATTTATAGCCCTGAAAACATTGAACAACAGTTGGATTATTTAAAAGAAGAAATCAACTCTGCGATTTTATTATTAAGAGAGGAAGGCTAAAAAAAAGGGATTAGGATAAATGTATTTACCCCTACCCCTTGGAATTAAGAATAGCTGGAAGTATGAAAAAGATTTAATAATTATATTTAAGCTAAAATGCTATTTTTTTTATATCGGTAACGTGGCTAATTTTTAAGGGTAATTATTTTTAAAATAGTGTTGCATTTAATTTTTGAGCATGATAATATCATTCTGTCAGACTACTGAAAAACGCTTTTTAATGAGCACAAATTAGTTCAGCAAGTGACGGGTACTCGGAGCAAGTAAATAATACAAGTAAAAGTTTCTCACGCTTTTATACACAATTTATTTAAACTACTCCATAACAGTAAAGGAAAACAGAATGAACACAGATCCTATAGCAGATATGCTAACAAGAATCAGAAACGCTAATGTTGTTTCTCATCCATCAGTAGAAATGCCATCATCAAAGTTAAAAGTAGCTTTAGCTAAACTTTTAAAAGAAGAAGGTTACATCGTAGATTATTCTGAAAAAGTTGACGGTCATTTCAAGACTTTGTCTATTGAATTAAAATATGACGAAGCTAACAAGCCTGTAATCACAAGCTTAAAGAGAGTTTCTAAACCGGGTTTAAGAAGTTATTCAAAGGCTAAAAACTTACCGCAGGTTATGGGTGGTATGGGTATAGCAATTGTATCAACAAGCAAAGGTTTATTGACTGACCGTAAAGCAAGAAAAGAAAACCTTGGCGGCGAAGTTCTTTGCTATATCTACTAGTAAATGTAAAATGTAAAATGGAAAATGGAAAATTATTTATAAAATTATCAATTATCAATTATCAATTTCCAATTTTTCATTGTAGAAACAGGTCATTGACAGAAAGCCTGTAGAAAGGAAAACAAAATGTCACGTATTGGTAAAAAACCTATTGATATCCCATCAGGGGTAGAAGTTAAAATAGATGGTAATGTTATTACCGTTAAAGGTCCTAAAGGTACTGAATCAGTTACTTTTAGAGATGAAGTAAAAGTTTCTCAAAAAGAAAACCAAATCATTGTTGAACAAAATTCAGATGACAGAAAAGCAGGTGCACTGCACGGTTTATTCAGAACTCTTATTGCAAACGCTGTAACAGGTGTTTCAAAAGGTTTTGAAAAGAAACTTGAGATCGTTGGTGTAGGTTATCGTGCAGCTATGGAAGGCAAAAATCTTAACATGGCACTCGGTTATTCACACCCTGTACTTATTGAAGCTCCGGAAGGAATCACTTTCGCAGTTGAAGCTAACACTAAAATCACTGTTAGCGGTTCAAACAAACAAGCTGTAGGCGATATCGCAGCATTCATAAGAGGAAAGAGACCGCCTGAAGTATACAAAGGAAAAGGTGTTAAGTACGAAGGTGAATACATCAGACGCAAAGCCGGTAAAGCTGGTAAGAAATAGGATGTAAAAGTGAATAAGGTAATTACATGTGAAGGGCTTTAGCCCGCTAAAGCAGTAAGAAAGAAGGAAAAATGATTAAACAAGAAATTAGAAAACCAAAAGTTCAAAAAAGACATCAATCTATCAGAGTTAAAATTGCAGGAACAACAGAATTCCCGCGTTTAGCTGTATATAGAAGTACAAAACACATTTATGCTCAACTTATTGATGATGAAAAACATGTTACAATCGCTTCAGCATCATCTGTTGACAAAGACCTTAAAGAAAAATTAGCTCACGGTGGTAACATCGAAGCAGCTAAGGTTGTCGGTGAAGCTATCGCTAAGAAAGCTAAAGCAGCTGGTATCGAATGTGTTGTATTTGATAGAGGCGGTTTCTTATATCACGGACGTGTTGCAGCATTAGCTGATGCAGCAAGAGAAGCAGGCTTGATGTTCTAATAAAAACATTAATAAATATGTAAACAGTGGTATCAAAACAGGTACCACTGTTTTTTTTGTGTTATAATTTCTCTATAGATAGGAAGGTAAAAAAGGATATGAGTTTAGATGTATATTTAGGTATAGATGTAGGTTCTGTTACTACAAAATTAGCTTTGATTGATGAAAAGGGTAAATATGTTGATTCTTATATGCTAAAAACAGCAGGACGCCCCGTTGATGCAGTGCAAGACGGTATGCGTCATATAATTAGTCAAGCTCTTTGTGAGTACAATGTTCAAGGTGTCGGGACAACAGGTTCCGGTAGAAACCTCGCAGGAGCTTTAGTTGGTGCTGATGTCGTTAAGAACGAGATTACTGCTCACGCAGTTGCAGCAAGTACTAACATCCCCGGGGTTCAAACAATTTTAGAAATTGGCGGTCAGGACAGTAAAATTATTATCCTCAGAGATGGTATTGTTACGGATTTTGCGATGAATACTGTTTGTGCGGCAGGAACCGGAAGCTTTTTGGATCACCAAGCACAAAGACTTAATGTACCTATAGAAAAATTTGGTGAAACAGCTCTTCGTTCAGAAAATCCTGCTCGTATCGCAGGAAGATGCGGAGTATTTGCAGAATCTGACTTAATCCATAAACAACAATTGGGTTATCCTGTTGAAGACCTTCTTTATGGTCTTTGTCAGGCTCTTGTCAGAAACTATTTAAGCAACTTGGCTTTAGGAAAAGAATTACTTCCTGTATTTTCTTTCCAAGGCGGTGTTGCCTCTAATACAGGCATGGTTAAGGCTTTTGAAGAAGCTCTGAATGCTAAAGTTATTGTTCCCGATCATCACCAAACAATGGGTGCAATCGGTGCTGCACTTTTAGCGATGGAAAATCATCAATACACAGAAACACCTACTAAGTTTAAAGGATGGGAAGTAGGTGATATGAGCTTCCAATCAGTAACTTGCCAATGTACAGGCTGTTCAAATAACTGCGAAGTTATTACTATTTTGGAAGGCTCTGAACCTATCGGACATGTTCAAAAAATCGGTGATATAAAAGGTAATATTATCGCACGCTGGGGCGGTACATGCGGAAGATGGGATATCGGATAAGAATTATAAAAAGGATAAAAATTGTTCCTTTTGGGCAAAAGGAACCGAAAACCTTTTAATAAAGGTTGGCGGTGTTAGAAGAAATACGATAAAGGCAGAACTTATATAACCTGCCTCTTGAACACTTAAGAAGTTGGTTGATAAAAATTTTAATATATTAAAAATATTAACGGCGGCGAGGAATTTTCCTCGCCGCCTTATTTGTATATTGTTCATTCTTATACAAAATTGCACCCTGCTTTCTATTTTGGTATAATCAATGTGGATTAGGTTTTACTTTACAAAAACTGACAAAGTAGGTTGGATGAAACCCAAGAAAAAGTAATAAGGAATTATATGAGCATTAATTTAAGAAATTTTGAAATCGGTGGTAACAAACTGACAATCCTTGCAGGACCTTGTGCAGTTGAGAGTTTGGAAATTATGAGAGAGACTGCGGAAGGTTTAAAAAAAGTTTGTGAGAAACTGGATATTAATTATGTATTCAAATGCTCTTATGACAAAGCTAACCGTTCTTCAATAAATTCTTATCGTGGTTTAGGAATGGAAAAAGGTCTGGAATACCTTGCGGCTATTAAGAAAGAATTTGATTTACCTATAGTTACTGATATTCATACTCCTGAACAAGCTCCTATAGCGGCAGAAGTTGCTGATATTATACAAATTCCGGCATTCCTTTGCAGACAAACAGATTTGCTTGTTGCGGCTGCTAAGACAGGTAAAATTGTTAATATTAAAAAAGGTCAGTTTCTTGCACCGGAACAAATGAAAAGCTTAGTTAAAAAAGTTGAAGATAGCGGAAATACTCAAATTATGCTGACTGATAGAGGTGTAACATTTGGGTATAACAACCTTGTTTCGGATTTTCGTGCAATTCCTATAATGAAAGAATTTGGGTATCCTGTCGTGTTTGATGCAACACATAGCGTTCAAATGCCCGGTTCTAACGGAGATTCGACAGGCGGAGACAGAAGATTTGTTCCTGTTCTTGCAAAATGTGCTATGGCAGCAGGAGCTGATGTTTTATTCTTTGAAGTTCACCCGAATCCTGACAAAGCACTTTGCGACGGACCTAATATGTTATTCCTAAAAGATGCGGCAAAAGTTTTCTCTAAATGCAAAGAAATTTTTGAAATCGTACGATAATTCGGGTTTAATGTATGCGGTAGGCTAAAGTCTACCATTGCTACAAGGCTAAAAGAACTTGGTTACACACCTAAAGTTGCATAAATATTCCATGTGCAAATTTTTTTAAATCGACTATTGGTTTATAATTTATTATTTCGTTTCTTTTTATTGTTAAGTTTATTGTTTCCTTGTTTCATTTGTATAGCAAGAAATATTTGTTCGCCCAATATCTTTGCACCTTTTGTAGTATTAGGGTATAATTCAGGGTTATTTTCAATTCTTTTATCTTTTTTCTTTTTTAATATTTTTTCCTGTTCACCTCTTGTTACAGTCAAGAATTTGGAAGTTACAGTCGTTTGATATTCCATTTCTTTTAGTTCAAGCTCATGCAACTTTTGTTTATCAGCAGATTTACTTCCTGTTGATTGAATACCATACTTGTACCAAAGCCTTAAGATTATCCTTTTCCACTCTTCATCAGGAGCTTTGGATACAGAGAAAAATGCATTGTACAAACTATCTACTTTTATTGACACTTTACACACCCCTAAGTCTTTTCTTTATACTCTTTTTATCGGCATAAATTTAAAAAACTTTAGGGGTAAATGTAAAAATTAATGTTTTTGTTACAAAATTGTTACAAATATGGTAAAATTATCCTATGCTAAAAAAAGTTTCAAAACTAAATAAAGGTTTAAAGGGAGAAATCATAATTCCTGCGGATAAGTCTGTTTCACACAGAGCCGTAATGTTTTCTTCTATCGCAAGGGGTAAATGTATAATAAAAAATTTTTCAAGCGGAGCAGACTGTCATTCTACCTTGAATATTTTTAGGCAATTAGGTGTAAATATAGAGTTTATTGACGCAAAAACTTTATCCATAAACTCTGACGGTATATTAAAACCGTCATTTACATCGCTTGATGCAGGAAATTCCGGTACTACAACAAGATTAATTTCAGGAATTCTTGCCGGACAAAATTTTGATTCTGTAATAATAGGTGATGAAAGCCTTTCAAAACGCCCTATGAAAAGAATTATAGAGCCGCTTACTCTTATGGGTGCCGAGATTGACTCTGTTGACGGGCACGCACCACTTACAATAAAAGGCAGAAAACTGCATGGCATTAATTATTCATCAAAACTCGCATCGGCTCAGGTTAAATCTTGTATTCTTCTTGCAGGATTAAAAGCGGAAGGCGAAACAACTTTTACAGAACCTTATGTATCACGAAATCATACAGAATTGTTACTTGATTATCTTGGGGCAAATATTAAAACCGATAAAAATTCTGTTACGGTAAAACCGTCTATTTTGGAAGCAAAAGACATAAATATTGTCGGCGACATATCTTCTGCAGCATTTTTTATCGTAGCAGGCTTAATTGTTCCAAATTCAGACTTTGTAATCAAAAATGTAGGTTTAAATCCTACAAGAACAGGTATTCTTGATGTTGTAAAACGTATGAACGGCAATGTAAGTATAATAAATAAACATACTGATTCTGGAGAATACGTCGGTGATATAAGAGTTCAATACAACGACAGTCTAAAAGGATGTATAATTGAAGGAGAGGATATTCCTCGTTTAATAGATGAACTTCCCGTAATAGCGGTTTTAGCTTCGCAAGCGGAAGATCAAACAATAGTTAAAAACGCTGAAGACTTAAGGAATAAAGAGTCAGACAGAATAAAATGCCTTGTATCTGAACTTACAAAAATCGAGGTAAATATAAAAGAAACCTCTGATGGTTTTATTATAAATGGTAAAACTAAAATTAAAGGCGGAGCAGAGCTTGAAAGCTATCACGATCACAGACTCGCAATGAGCTTTTATACCGCAGGATTGATTGCAGACCAAGAAATAGGCATAAACGGCTTTGAATGGACAAAAATATCTTTCCCGGAATTTGAAGAATTAGTCCAAAGACTTAACGGTTGAAACGATTTTGCCGATTAGTATCAGATCTGATAATGATTTTTGCGGTATTGTACGAACTCTGTATTCAGGATTATCTGATTTAATAATAATTTCGTCTATATTTTTGGATAATCGTTTCACAAAAAATTCATTGTTATAACAAAATACATAAATCTTGTTATCTTGAATTTGATCCCCATTCCAATGCTCAACAATAAGTTTGTCGCCATTTTCTATAGTTGGGGACATACTGTTTCCTGTTGCATTTATGATAGAATAAAGTTTATTTTTTGAATATCCGCTTATCATAGAAGTGGAAATCGGAAGTTTTGTTTTTTCGCTGGAAAATATAATGCTTCCGTTACCGCAGCTGGCAAATACATCTGTATAGTAATCTATATAAGTGATATCAGGATTTGAAGTAATTGTATCAAAAAGCTTTATATTAAAAAACTCTTCAGCTTTTTTTAATTCGCTTACAGTAACTTCACTCTCATTCTTTATGCGATTGCATACCGTTTGCCTTGTAATATTGAGACTCTCAGCAAGCATTGATTGGTTCACCGTGCTTCTTAATCGTGAAGATATTAAAGACATTAATTCATCAAGTTTCATCATCTCACCATAAAATAACACTTGACATTTGTATCATATTATCTTACAATTAATATACAATTGTCAGTTTATACCTTATATTTAAGCATAAATTTAATACTTTGTCAAATATATTATCACAAATTATGAAGAAAAGGGAGCAAATACTATATGACATACAGATATAATGTATCATGCTGTGAAACAACGAGTAAAATTTGGACACCTACTGCAATAGAATGTTATGAACTCGGATGCAGGTGTTCTAAGTGTAATTTATATAAAATTTATTTTTCACACAGTTCTTTTCAATGCAAAATGAAAGAAACTGTTATTGAATTAGTGCGAAAAATAGGTGCACCAAAAGCAGAGGAGGAAATTTTTTATGAAGAACTTATCTAAAAATAGTGCAAAAAATGGCAAAAAAGGCGGACGCCCAAGTATAGATAACAGTATTACTGCAATAACCATATCGGGTATAAATACGGTAATATTGACAGAAAATCAGTATTATACTTTAATTGAACGCTTTGGCAAACCTCTTTTTGAAAAAGCACTGAATATATTAGAGGAATGGCTCAATACAAGTTATACAGGAAGTAAATATAAAGGCAAAAATAATTACGCTCACTTTCGTTCTGACGGTTGGGTTATAAACGAAGCAAAGAATTCTATACCGCAAATCTAAAGTGAACGATATCTCCGTCTTGTACTATATAATCTTTACCTTCAAGACGAGTTACGCCTTTATCTTTGCATGCAGTATATGAACCGTTTTCTACAAAGTCTTTATAACTTGTAACCTCTGCTCTTATAAAACCTTTTTCAAAATCTGTATGAATTACGCCGGCTGCTTGAGGAGCTTTTGTGCCGTTAGCGCAAGTCCAAGCACGGGTTTCTTTTTCGCCTGCAGTAATAAAAGTTATTAGGTTTAGAAGTGAATAAACAGATTTAATCATTTTATCGATGCCGCTATCAGATATTCCTAACTCGGCAAGGTATTCTTTAGCACCGTCTTCTCCGAGTTCAACAAGTTCTTCTTCTATTCTGGCACAGATTATAACAGTTTCTGCGCCTTGTTTTTTAGCGTATTCTTCAACTCTTTTTGTGTAATCATTTCCGTCTTTTAAATCAAATTCAGAAACATTAGCACAATAAATTACAGGTTTAACTGACATTAAATTGAGCGGCTTTATTACTTCTATTTCATCCTCGTTAAAATGGTCTTTTAAGTTTATAAAATGACCTTCTTGAAGAAGTTCATTAAGTTTAGTCAGAGCATTATTTTCAAGAACGGCTTCTTTATCACCGCCTTTAGCTTGTTTGGATATTCTTGCAAGTCGTCTTTCAATTGAAGCGATGTCAGCGAGCGCAAGTTCGGTATTAATAGTTTCGATATCCGATATCGGATCAACTTTGCCTTCTACGTGAATAGTATTTTCATCATCAAAACATCTTACAACTTGAATAATTGCATCCACTTCTCTTATGTTATGCAAGAATTGGTTTCCCAAACCTTCACCTTGGCTTGCACCTTTTACCAATCCTGCAATATCAACAAACTCGATAACTGTAGGTATAATTTCTTTAGATTTACATAAATCGGCAAGAATTTTTAATCTTTCGTCAGGTACAGTAACGACACCAACATTTGGTTCTATTGTACAAAACGGATAATTTGCACTTTGAGCGTTTTTTGTAGCTGTTAGCGCATTAAATAAAGTTGATTTTCCGACATTCGGAAGTCCTACTATTCCGGCTCTTAACATTTTTATTTCCTCTCAAATTTAATCTTTAAACCAATTATAACACGAAGGGGTAAACGAAGAGAAAATTAATTTGTAACAATTTGTTAATATGGCATGGGTTTTGTGTCAAATTTTTCCGGTTAGAAAACTTTATTAAATATATAGGATGTATTGTGAAAAGGTTTAATTATTTTGGAAGTAAATAATAATCAAAATATAATAATTTCAAAAGCTCCGTTTAATAACACTCAAACTGGCGGAGAAAATAATCAAACAAAAAATTATACACCTGCTTTTAAGGGTTCATTAGATAATTTTTTGAATAAGTCAGGTTATGTAATGAATAAAATTGAAAGCGGAGGTTTTCTTGTATTATTTTTAATACAGGATTTTCTGGGGATGACGCTTCCGAGAACTTGTGCAGGCTTTTTAAGAGATAAAGAAGTTACCGGTGAATACAATATTCAGGAAGGTTTCGAGGTGCTGGGCAGAGAAGGTCTTACCGGACCTTGTATGATGGCAGTTGCTCCTCTTTCGCTTTGGCTTGCTTCAAAAACTTTTGGGCAATCAACAAGCATTAATACTGAGCTTATTAAAAGATACGGAAATAGCTTAAAAGAAATATTATCGGCGCCTGATTTTAATAAAGAATTGCTTAAAGACGGTAATAAATTTAAGTCAGAGTTTTATAGAAAAAATGTAGAAAATATTTTAAAAGAAACCCTTGGAGAAAGAACTGCAGAAGAAACAAAAGCTTCTGTTGATTACATAATGAAACAGCTTGAAAATTGTGAAAACATTCCTAAAGATGTTAAAATTAAAAAGTTTATGGGCAAATCAAGGTACAGAGAAGAATGTTTAAACAATATTTCAGACCACATTAATGATATCAAATACCGCACAAGTGAAGATTTGAACATGTTAAAAAAAGTTAAACTAAGTTCAATAGGTGCAAAAGATACAAAGGTATTTGATGTAAAAAAAGCGTTTGACGGTTTAATAAAGTATTCAAATGATGCTATAAAATTTAATAAAAATTTAGACAAACTTGACAGTACTGTTGCTGAAAGCCTGAAACACAGCGCATTGGGTAAACGTGTTATTATGAACGTTGCTATGATAGCGGCAACATTAGGTATGCTATCTGTATTGCCAAAATTGTATTTGAGAAGTAATACTGCTCCGGGAGCTAGGAAAAAGGCTAAGACTGATGAAAATTCTAATAATGAAAATATAGCATTTAAGGGTAAAAATAATCTAATTGAAAAACTCGGTAAAGCTGTTGAAAAGAACAACAAAGACTTTGTGTCATCAGAACTTGAATATAACGGACATAACTTTACTAATACATTAATGGCCGGTTTATCGTTATTCGGTTTAATTACTCCAAGATGCATGAGAGCATATTCAAGGGCACAAGTTGATGAACATACAGGTAAAAAAGATAAAACGGAACTTTGGGAAATTATAATCAGAGATATTACATCATCGCTTGCCGTCGTATTTGCAGTTCCTATGATGACAAGAGCATTAGTAACATCATACGAAAAGAATTCAGGTTATGTATTAATGCAAAAAGATAGGTCAATGAGTAAACTTAAAACTGTATTAGACTTGTTAAATCCTTATAGCAAAGCTCATGTTTTATCAAATGCCGAGATTACCGCTTTATATGAAAAAGTAGATTCTAAAGAAAAAATGGTTAACTTCTGTAAATATATAGACAAAAATGGTGGAGATTTACAAAAGATTCTATCAAAATCTGAGAATTTGAATGAAATATTCAATGAAAAAACGAAAACGCTAGATGCATTAAAGAAAATGAACAAAACGGATGCAAATAAAGAAATAACATCTATTATTGAAAATATTGAATCACATGCGAAAAAGCTTGGAAAATCGGTTGATAAAAAATCAATAGATGGTATGATAACTAAATTGATGAAGGGCGCTTCAAAAGGTGGGAATAGTAAGATTACTGCTATTGCAAGAGGGTTGAACTCTGTTCCGGGACTTCTTACAACCTTATTTATATCACCATATATTTTGGGATGGTTTATTCCTCGTTTGACATATTGGAATACTAGACGTATTCATGCAAATGAAGACAGAGAACGCGAAGCACAAGAGCAAAATAAACTAAAGACTACAGTATAGATTTTGATTTTCTTTTATTATAGATAGTTTGAAAGAATTGATTTTACATAGTTTTGAGTTTCTTTGTAAGGAGGAACTCCGTCATATTTATCAACGGCTCCTGGGCCGGCATTGTACGCCGCAAGAGCAAGTATGATGTTTCCGTTGTATTTATTAAGCATGGATTTTAAGTATTTAATTCCGCCTTCTACATTTTGCTCAGGATCCATCGGGTTTGTTACACCAAGACCTTTAGCGGTTGAAGGCATCAATTGCATTAATCCCATTGCACCTACTTTTGATTTTGCATTAGGGTTGAAGCCGGACTCTTGTTTTATAAGTGCATTTACAAGTTTCTCGTCAACACCGTGTTTTTTTGACATTCTTGATACAATATCTTGAATTTTTTGTCTTACGCTGATTTTGTCTTGAGCAGTACTTGCAGTTGCCGTATATAATTGAGCATTAACCTTTGTCGTCGGGTTTGTAAGCAAATCACCAAATTTTACCGTTGTTGAATTTTTTAATACAGAATCAAAAGATTGAATTTGGCTGGTGCTTCCGTTTGTTTGCTGCATAGCACTATTTGTGTTTACAGGAGTCCATTGGTCATTATATTTATTGACATAATTATTCATCTGAACCGCTCTTTGCATAGCATTAGCTTGTCCTGATGATGATAATAAGCTTTGTAACATTGATGAAAACATATAACTATCCTTTCATTATATTGTTCGGATGATATTGATAAAACTTTAGATTAAAAACCAAATATCCACTATATGGTTTAATAATACTTTTGATTAAGTCAATATACATATTAAGTTATGCAAAATTATAGATTTTTTTTACTTAATATGGTATTATAGATACGAGCATGGGAGAGTGTTAGGTGGATACGGAAAATATAACTATATTTGAAGATGATTTATTATTAGCGCAAGAATTATGCGCATCCATATCGGATTCAAATATTCGAAATAGGGCAGTGGCTAATATTGTCGCTGCAAAAATTGCATCAAGATTTTTTAATAAGGATTATCAAACGGATATAGAAACCGGATTGCATAATGTACCAAGTATTTTGGAAAAGTTTGACATATCGGATATTTATGTAAATAATTCATACATAGATGTTAGAGTTTATTTTACGTGTGATGAACTAAGTGTTCCTAAATCACAATTTGATTTAGGGATGCTGCCTGTATTATACATGTTTATAAAAATTAAACCTGACTTGTCAGGTGGTGCAGTTGTCGGATTTATAAAGCCGGAAAATGTTGATAAAGAACATTTAATGCAGGATTATTATTATATTAGTGAGAATTCATTAGAGTCTTTTTACAATGTTGAATCTAACTTGAAATTTGCTTTAGATGTGGTTGATGTTCCGTCTGAACTTATTTATCGGTACATTGACGGAAGTTTGGATGATGAAGCTCAAGTCAGATTTTTGCAAGAATTAATTAAATCAAAATCTTCGAGAATAAAACTTGCAAAAATAATAAAAGCTCAAACAGTTTTTAATTCTGTATTATTTTCTGATTCTGCGGTATCTGAACCAAACGAAAACGACCTTGGTGTTGCTGAAACGCAGCAAGAGGAAGTGTCAACCGAGAATTCGCAAGATACAGATTCTTCGGAAGCGGTTTTAAAAACAGAAGAAGAGGAACTGTTAGAGGCGTTAGATTATACAACAGAGGTAACTCCGAGTAATGCAGAGTTATTAGCAGAAGATGCTGAACATGATGCACAAACTGACGAAACCTCCGAAGCGGCTTCTGCTAATGAAGAGATAGAAGCTCTGTTTAACGGGGAGCAAGAAGGAGTGCCTGCAGCAAAGAAGAAAAATTCAAATGCTTTTGTTGTTTTGCTCCTTTTATTGATGCTCTTAGCCGGAGGTTATTTTGCATATACAAATTATGCAAAAATGCAAGATAGCTATTCTCAAAATGCATTACCTGAGTTGTCTGAAGAAGTTGTTTCCGAACCTGTATCAAATCCTGCTCAAGAAGAAGCGATGCCGGTAGAAACCGTTGAAGCTGTTTCTAGTGATAAAAATAAGCAAGAAGAGGCTGTTGCTGTTGCTATTCCCGCAATAGAAAAACATTTGGATGCTTCCGTGCTGGTATCAAATTTGAGGGTAGAATGGGAAATTCCGGCAGGTTATACAAACAATTCCGCAGCAAAAAGATATTTGTATAAATTAGGCAAGATAATTCAATTGAATTTAAGATCTGATTTGCTTCTGTTGAGTAAACCGCCTTTGGCAAATAGAATTACTGTGGAGTTAAGGTTTAATTCTGACGCTTCAAGGTTTGAATTTGTAGGTATTAAGGATTCAAGCGGAGAGAGAACTGTAGATGCAACAATTACGGATACTGTTAAGAATGCTTTAAATTCTCATATTAATTCAAATACTGATACATTTGGAAAATTGCAGGGAAATCCGATATTAATAATACGTTTGTAACGAAGAAGAGAGCATAAATGGATAAAAATAATAAATATTACGGAATAATCGAAAATTTAGTAAGAAATCACAGGAAATTCCTCGGATTGGAAGCGATTCTTGACGATATTATAGATGATGTTTATAATCATTCTAAATCAATTATTGGCACGATAAAAGATGATAACGTAATAGAGGGGTATTTAAATAAAGTAGTTTCTACATCAATAATAACAGTACCCAAAAAAATGAATTATCAAAATGTGCATCGACAACATATACCCTCAGAGTATGAATCAGTCAAAGCAAAAATAGATGCTGAATTGAAATATGAAATTAAACCAAAAGAGCAAAAAACAGATAATGCCGCTCAAGTCAATGTTTTAACGGCTGATGTTAAAGAACTTAGCAATGTAAAAACCGAAGAACAGCATGAAGATTTAATCGATGATAGCGAATTAGAAAATATTTTAACGGAAGAAAATATAATATCAGGTCAAGGTGAAGTTGATTATGAAGAGTTAGAAATAGAATCAGAAAAACCAAATACCGAGTTTGTTGACAAAATGATTAATTCTATAACGGAGGATACATTAAAGGAAAATGGTTTATCCGAAGAAGAAATCGATGATGACGATGCAGTTTCTGAAGATGTTGTAGGAATAGAGGATAGTGCAGATAACAGTCTTGATGGCTTTTTAGAAGATGAAACGGAAAATGTTGTAGAAATAGCTGATGAACAATTAATTCAGGAAGATAATATTAAAGAAGAGGAACTTGTTAGCTATTCAGATGTCTCTGATATAGAAAATTTAAGCGAACTTAATGTTGAAGAGAAAACAGAAACAGAAACAGAAACAGAAAAGCTAATTCTTACTGATGATACAACTGAGCTTGACGCAGATTCTTATTCAGAACCCGAAACTTTTTCAGCAGAAGAGAATGACGATATATTGTCTGCGGAGGAAGATTTTATAATTGAAAGTCCTAATGAAGTTGATACGGAAGAATTAGAAGTTATAGAGCCGGAAACAGGCAAAATTGAGCTGTCTCAAAAAACTGGTTTCTCAGATGATTCTTCAAATTTTGAAGACGTAGAGATGTTAGAGCTGGAGAATACAGAATCAGAACAAGAAAAAATAGACTTATCAGATGATGGATTATTCGAGAATGAGGTTGAAGACTCTTTATTAATGCAGGAAAATAATGATGCACCTGTATTGATAGACGGCTTGCAAGATGATATAGAAGAATTAGGCTCACAGGAAACATTCGATTTAAGTGGTGAAGATAGTGAAACAATTTTAGAATTAAATGAAGATGATAGTATTGAACCTTTTGAAGATAATACTGAATCGGATTTAGTTGTATTTGAAGATAATAAAGAAGATGATATTTCTGAAAATAAAGAATTTAAGCCGGCAGATTACTCTGCATTTGATTATAGTCCGCAAGAAAAAGAAACAAAGTATGACAGTGGTGAAATTGTTTCAAAATTGCTGGATGTTGAGCAACAAGAACCGGATTTAAATATTTTGAAGATTTTTGATTTAAAATATAAGCAGAATTTAACAATTGAAGAAATTATGGCAGAATTAAATCTTGACAAACAAGAGGTTATCGCTGCATTGGATAAAATGGTGGATTTGATATAGGTTGATTATATGCAATGTCCCAAATGTAAAACGGAAATAGATGAAAAATCCTTAAAATGCAAAAAGTGCGGAACAAGGGTAGCATCTGTATGCAAAAATTGCGGGACTGTAAATCCGATAAGGGCAATAGAGTGTTCTTGTTGTCATAAAGTTCTTTTGAAAATTTGTGCAGAATGCGGCAGTGCAAATTTACCGGAGGCAAAAAATTGTCGTAAATGCGGAACAATATTTGATGATGAAGAAAAAAAATCTTCAAAAACAGTTAATAACTTGAAAGCTGAATATTCAGCAGAACTTTTTTCACAGCAAAAGGCTAAAATAAGCTTGTTAGAGGCAATC
Source organism: uncultured bacterium (assembly GCA_902775025.1). GTDB lineage: Bacteria > Cyanobacteriota > Vampirovibrionia > Gastranaerophilales > Gastranaerophilaceae > CAG-196. The sequence continues at coordinate 56,435 of CACYKP010000002.1, forward strand.
AAGGAAGCCGATACTTCTATAATTACACTAAACGGAGAAAGCGGTGTAGGTAAAAATTTAATTATACGATATATAATTAATGATTTAAAAAATGCAAAACTAATTTGGTTATCCGGAGCTTGCACACAGATATCTCAGTTATCTCCGTTCGGATATTTTCAGGATGTATTATTAAACTTTTTTAATATTAATAATTTTTGTCCTGATACTTTGCAATTAAAGAAAAATTCAATACGTTTTTTTAAACAGGATTTTCCGTCTCTTTCTCATTCGGAGATATTGGATTTATTAAATGTTTTGTACCCAGAAAATGTTGATAAGTTTGAAAATATTTATCGTAATAAAGCAAAAATGTTTATTATGATGAAAAAAGTTTTTTTAACAATAGTAGAAAAAGTAAAAGCTGTTTTTGTAATTGACAATTTTGAAAATATTGACGGTATGTCATTTGATTTTCTGCAAGAGCTTTTAAAAGATGAATATATACTTCAAAGATGTAAGTTTATAATAGTATCTAGGGAAGTAAAACCAGGAATGGGAAGGATTACATCACCGATATTACGTCCCGAAAATTATAAAGATATTACGGTTGCACCTTTTACCGAAAGTCAAATAGAGACTCTTATAACTCAATATAGAGATGTTAATATAGGTTCTGATTTTATAAAACTTGCAGCAAAATTTTCCGGAGGGAATCCTGCATTTGCTGAACAAATGGTTATGATGTATAAGGATTTAAAACGGAATAGTTTAAAATATGTTAATTATAGTTCTATAGAAGATTTAATCGAAGCCCGTTTAAATATACTAAAGCAAGAGGATTTGCAGTCTTTTAGAGTGTTAACGGCAATGTCTGTTTTGGGGGCAAAGTTTTATCCGGCTATGTTGGAGAATTTTGATAATAATTCTCCTCAAGAATTTGAAAGAATTATAGATGATTTGGTAAATAAGGGCTTTATTAACCAAATAAATAATTTATCATTTGAGTTTAAAAGTCATGATGTATGGAAAGCAATTGTTTCAATAGTAAAAAATGACGAAAATTTTGAAGAGATTATTAATATACTTTATGACATATTGAGTATTTATAAACAATCTTCAATTGCATTGTTGGGGTATATTGTACAAAAATTAAGTAATAATGATCAATCATTTGAAATATGGACTATCCTTATGAAACAAGCATCATATATAGGCGACATTGGTCTTTATATTATTTCTCAAAAACAGGCATTGAAGCTTATAGAACATAAGACCGGTCCTTATTTTATGAAAATTAAGAAAAATATTTATACACGTGTAGGAAAACTCTTAGAACCAATAGATCATGTTGCGGCATTTGATTATTTACAAAAAGCTGCAATGATGCTTGATGACAATGAAGAATATGAACATGTCGATTTGTTGGGATATTTAGCATCTGCATCAATGAAGATGGGCAATTATTGGGGAGTAATAGAGTGCGCGCAAAGTGTGTTAGAAAAAATTCCAGAAGATATGGAACTTGAGCGAGCATTAGTCAAGTCTCGTGAAGTTCGTCCTATGGTAAAATTAGGAAATTACGGTCAAGCTGTTAATTTTATTGATAATGAGATTATGCCGGTTATACAAAAATATCTTTCAAAAGGGAAAAATTATTCTGTTATTAGTTCAAACGAACTTTATGAAATATGGTTGGAGATATATTTTGATTTAGCAGAGGCTCTGACTTTCCAAGGCGATAGCAGAATGTTTGATATTGTAAAACTAATCTTTGATATAATCGAAAAAAATAAAATAACAGAGCCTACTATTTTATGCAGAGTGCATTTGGCACTGGCTCTTGCTAATACTGTTAAAGGTGATTTGCAAACTTCTGAAAAAATACTCGATGATATAATAAAAGAATTTTCTCTTGAAAGTATGGATTCTTTTATTGTTTCAAGATGGAATTTCATAGATATTATTAACAAATTTATAAGAAAAGATTATGATAACTTGATGGTTGAATTATTTAACGTTGTTGCATATGCTAATAACGTAAATGATAATTTTACAAAGAATATATTAAAAACACTTCTTGCAAAAATAATGCGAGATAAAAATGAAACAAAACGTGCATTAGAGATTTTAGATGAGCAGGTTACGCATTTTGCAAAAGAAAAAGTTGCAACAGGTGTGTTACTTTCTTGGTTTCTCATAGCAGAATTGCGCCTTGTTACAAAAGGGACTCAATTTGCACTTGATATTGCAACAAAGGCATTAGACATTGCTCAGGGACCAAATATTAATAACTATTATTTTATAGCATTGTTTAACAGATTAATTGGTGAAATATATATTGCAAAGCAGGATTTTGAATCAGCAAAAGTTTATATAGAGAAATCAATTTTTGTAGCGAAACAATTTGATTTACAGGATATTTTAGTCAAAGATTATCTTCAATATGCAAAATATTTTCAGGAGCTGGCAATTCCAAAATCTACACTCAGACCTATGTATATTAAACAAGCATTAAAAATGTACCAAATGGCTAAAAATGTTTCTATAGTATCAAATCATCCTCATTTGATGCGCAAGATTAAAGAGGATTTGTCTATCTTAACTTCTTTTTGTAAATTAAACGGAATTATATTGAAAAAAGGCTCTGTAAAAGAGGGGTAAATTTTGGGGGCAAATTTTGAGGCAAATTTACCGAAGTAAGTCTTACCGGTTTAACCTGTGTAATCTTCAATATTTCCTGAGTAATCAGCAATAACACCTTCTTCTATAGGTGCGTTTCCTTCCAGCGGTACTTCCTCGTAATCATTTACGGAATTTTTAAAAGCAATAGCACGTCTGCTAATCTCTTCTATTGCCATCGGTCCGGTCAAAACTTCTATTACTTCTCCATTTGTATCGTAAACTTTGAGTCTTGGAATCTCAACACCGGTTGGAGTTTTAAATCCCATAAGAGAAATTTTCCCGTATTCGCCAAAACCATCTTTAATTTCAAAATATGCTTCTTTTAGATTTTCATTTTCCAAACAGCTAATAGCGACATTGTTACATGTTTCACGTTGAACCCAATCTTGAACAGTTTGAGTTTCTTCCATCAACTCCATTAGTTGTTCTTTTGTAGCCCTTATTCTTCTAAATAATGGATCTCCTCCTCTGCCAACGGCAGTTGGTCCTTTTTCTCTTGGTGCTCTGATTTTATAATCCGCTTCATCAATCACTTTTCCTGCTTGATTTTTCGGTTGTTCTTGTTCGTTGTTCTGTTCACATCCCTGTTCTTGTGTGTTTTCTTTGACGATTTCAAATTCTTCTGATTCTGACATTTACTAATTCTCCTTATGTAATATGTATCGGCATTTTTTTGAAAAACTTTAGTTATAAACATTAGAAAATGAAAAATTGTTACATTTGTTTACACATATACGAATGTTATAGTATGATTTTAATATGTTACCAAAGGAATATCGATTAAAAAAACGCTCAGCTTTTTCAGCAACATACAGAACAGGAAGAACCCTTTATAAAGATGGCGTAACGGTTTTTATAGGGAAAGAAAAACGTAATGATTTTCCGACCAGAGTCGGGTTTGTGGTAAGTAAAAAAATTCATAAACGTGCTGTTAAAAGAAATCGAATAAAAAGGCTTATGAGAGAAAGTTATAGACTTTTGATAAAAGAGGGTGCAGTATCTGATAAATACATATCGCTAATTTTTGTTGCATCGTCAAAGCTTTTGGGCAAAAATTTTAAAGAAATAGATAACGCAATAAGAAAATTGGTGTATAAGTTATGATTGATGGTATTGTTACACCTGCGCTTAGAGATATTGATTATTTAGCACCTGCTGCACCGTATCCTGTAATCCCCTCAGGAATTACTGTTCATGAAAATTCTATATACAGGTATTCAATTCCTACAGATGAGCAGCCTACTCTTTTGATTGCGGATTATATTCCTGACCATAACGGAAATTTTATAGTGCCGGGGTATTATCAACTTGCACTTTCTGACGATAGAGAGTTTTTATATCTAATTGAATCAAAAGAACTCCGAGCGGTCATTCCTGTATTTAAACTTGCAGAAAATAAAAGTGAAGTGGAAAAATTGTATAAATCAAAAAAGGAACTTACGAAGAAACAAAAACAGGAGATGGCTAAGAAAAAACGTAAAGATAAAATCCAAAAAATTATTGAGAAAAAATACGCCGTAACAGGAGCTACCCCGCCTCAAGAATATGAACATATGGAAGCGACGATTGAATATATTAAAGAGGGCGGTTACTATCTTATTATGTATGAAAAAGGCTATATTCGTGCTTGGGGAGCAATAAAACGTTGATGATTTATATTAACTGTAAAGCGATTGCAGGCATTTGATTTGCAGTCGCAAGCAAGGTTGCACAGGCTTGTTGTAATATCTGATATCTTATTAAATCACTTGAAGCCTTTGCTATGTCAGCATCTCGTATTGTTGAAATTGATGAGGTCAAGTTATTCATATTTACTTCAGCTAACTCTAAAGCACATTCAAGCCTGTTATGAGAAGCGCCAATTCTTACTTGATATGCTGAAACTTCATCAAGCATTTTATCTAATTTATCTAAGCAGCAAGAATCTGTAATATCCCAATTTTCTATATCGTTTATTCCGCTTAAATCTACTGATGTATCAATACTTATTCTTGAACTTTCGGAACTGTTTATCCCAACTTGAATATTAATAGGTTTCGATTTTAGTTGACCGTCTTTATCGTATTCTCCAAAGAGTTTTATATCATTAAATTCAGCGTTATCTTTAATTCTGATTATTTCATCATATCTGGCTTGAATTTCCTGTTTTATTGCTTTAATTGATGCTTCACCATAAGTTCCGTTAGATGCTTGCTGGCATAAATCTCTGATTCTTGATAAATGTGTTGCTATTAATTCTGCATTACTATCAGCAGTTTCAAGCAAGTTTTGCCCGATAGAAATGTTGTCCGTTGCAACATTCCAAGCACTTAATTTAGTTTCCATTTGTTTCATTACAGCATAGTCGGCAGGATTGTCTTTTGCACGGTTAATTTTATATCCCGTGGTTAATTGTTCTAATGCAAGATTCAATCCCTTCGTTGCGTTGGAGAGATTGCGCTGCACCATTAAACTTGATAAGTTTGTTCTTAAACTAATCATTTAGACACACATATCCGTATAATAAATAGTAAACAATTAGAGAAGTCCGTATTCTCCAATTATATGTTCCACTTTTTTATCTGTTCTTAACAAAAAAATCAGTATTATTTAAAAATCTTAACAAAGTTAACAAGAGAAAATATAGGTATTTAAAAGAAATAACAGAGTAAAAAATTTAATTTTTTGTATTAGAATTTTTTTCTATGAATTTAATTATGTCCATAACATTGTATTTTCCAAAGGAAAATAATTTTAATGAGGCTTCGCAGCCTAAGCACGAAGTTAATACTATTGATGCGCCGCTTTCTGCAATGTTATTATGCTTGGCTGCAAATAATTTTGAAAATGTTTTATATTCGGATAATTTTGTAATTCCGTTTAATCCGCAGCATTTGTCAAAATCTTTCATCTCAAGATATTCAAGGTTTTTTGTGTTTTCTAAAATCCATTTTATATCTTCAAAATTATCAAGGTTGCAGGGCTTGTGGAAGGTTACTTTTTGAAGGTTATTTAATTCTAATCTTAAATTATTTTCTCTTATGTATTGAAAAATGTTTTTAATATTAACAATTTTTCCGCCGTATTTTTGGTATGATTTTAGAGTTTTTTCACAAGTAGCGCAATTTGTAACAATGTCGTAATTGCTATACTTTTCAAGTATAAAATAAAATTTATCCATATACTTTTTAAAACTGCTCATATCACCTCTTACGAAAAGAGGAAAACCGCAGCAGCTAAAATTTGGCGATATTACTTCAATATTCATTGAATTAAGCAGTTTGATGACACTATTTTGAACTCCGCCGCACCCTGCAAAATATACAACTTTTTTATCATAGACTTTGCTTTTTGGTTTAAAAATATTTATATTATGTATAAAATGCAGTATATTTAATAAAATTTTTATAACAGTTGTCTTTAATTTTTCTGTTTTATGAAGTTTAAAATATTCAGCTTTTGCAAGAGCAACAATATCAACCACATCAATTCCGCTTGGACAGAATTTTGTACACGCACCGCATTTAAGGCATAAATCAAGATAGCGGTTGATTGTTTTGGACATTTTTAATTCGCCTTTAATTATGCCTTGAAGCATAATAAATTGCCCGCGAGAAACCGTGCAGTCATTTCCCGTAATTTTATATATAGGACAAACAGACTGACATAATCCGCATTTTGAGCAGGAATGTAATTCGTCTTTATAATCAGCTAATCTTTTCATACTAAATATTGTAAAAGGAATAGTTTTCAAATACAACTTTTCTCTTTGTGATAAAATAATATTTGTACTATCATTAAACGGAAATTTAGAGGATATATAGATTATGAAAATGTCAAAATTGTTTGTACAGACTTTAAGAGAGTTTCCTTCGGATGCTGAGGTTATCTCTCATAAATTACTTGTAAGAGCAGGTTACATAAGAAAACTATCTATGGGTATTTATAATTATTTACCCCTTATGTGGAGAGTTATAAAAAAAGTTGAAAATATTATTCGTGAAGAAATGGATAAAGCAGGTGCTCAAGAACTTCTTATGCCGTTTGTACAACCTAAAGAACTCTGGGAAGAATCAGGAAGATGGGGAGCATACGGCGGCGAGCTTATGAGATTAAAAGACCGCCACGGAAGAGAAATGTGTCTCGGACCAACGCACGAAGAAATTATTACTGCTATTGCCCGTGACGGACTAAAATCTTACAAACAATTACCTGTAAATTTATACCAAATTCAATCTAAATTCCGTGATGAAAGGCGTCCTCGTTTCGGCTTATTAAGAGGTCGTGAATTTATTATGAAAGATGCTTATTCTTTTGATGTTGACCAAGAAGGTTTGGAAAAAGAATACAAAAATATGTGGGATGCTTATACAAGAATTTTCAAACGTTGCGGACTTGATACAAAAGCCGTTCAATCTGATTCAGGTGCAATAGGCGGAAGTGTAAGCCATGAATTTATGGTAATTACAGACCAAGATTCAGGCGAAAATGATGTATTTTATTGTGATTGTGATTACGCAGCAAATTCTAACCATGCAGTATCAAAGTTACCGGCTGCTAAAATTGTTGGTGATTGGAACGAGGCTAAAATTATAGATACTCCAAATACTCATTCTATTGAAGAATTAACTGAGTTTTTGAATATACCTGCAACAGTTATTGTTAAAACTCTTGTTTATATTGTTGATAAAGCACCTGTTTTAGCTTTGATTAGAGCAGATAGAACAGTCGAAGAAACAAAGCTTATGAACGCAGTAGGCGGAACAGATATCAGAATTGCAACCGCAGGCGAAATCGAAGAAATGATGGGAGTAAACGGATTTGACTCTGAAAAAGGGTTTATAGGTCCAAAAGGTTTAAAAGAATATAACGGATACAAGATTAAAGTTGTAGCAGATGAAACCGTTAAAGATATGAAAAACTTTGTTATCGGTATTAATAAAAAAGATGTTCACGGTGTAGGTTACAATTGGGGAGTGGATGTTGATTTACCGCAAACTGTTACTGATATAAGATTAGTTGAAGCAGGAGATATTTGTCCTGAATGCGGAAAACCATTAAAAGTAACAAGAGGAATTGAGGTTGGTAACATCTTCCAATTAGGTACAAAGTATTCTAAGCCTATGAACGCAGTTTTCTTAGACCAAAACGGAAAAACACAGCCTTATGTAATGGGCTGTTACGGTATCGGCGTTACAAGAACCGCCGCAGCTGCCGTTGAAGCACACCACGATGACCACGGTATTATTTGGCCGCTTGCTATTGCACCTTATCACGTTGTTGTAATTCCTGTAAGTACAAAAGATGAGCAGCAAATGAAGGTTGCAAATGACATCTATCAAACTTTGATTAAGCACGGAGTTGAAGCAGTTCTTGATGACAGAGATGAAAGAGCTGGGGTAAAATTTAAAGATGCAGACCTAATCGGTTTCCCTTATAGAATTACAGTCGGAAAAGGAATTGCAGACGGTGTTGTAGAATTTAAAGCAAGAGAAAGTGAAGATCTTTCCAATATTAAACCGGAAGAAGCTTGCGAGATTGTTGTTACAGCAGTTCACGAGATAAAATAGGATTAAAATGTTTATAAAACCTGATTATAATCTTAAAAATATTTATGAGATAAATTTTGAAGAGCTTAAGAGGCAAGGAATAAAGTGCATAATGTTTGACCTTGATTCAACCGTAATGCGTTCTAAATCAGCAACATTTGAGCCTGAAACAATAAATTGGTTCAATACTTTTATAAATGATTTTGAAGTTGCAATAATCTCAAATAATCCAAATAAAGATTATATAGAAAACGCATCAAAACTGGCACCTTGCAGAGTTATCGGACACGCAAAAAAACCAAATCCTGAGGTTGCAAAAAAATATCTTGATGAAGTAGGAATAAAACCGGAACAAGCAGTTATGGTAGGTGATAGACCGCTAACAGACATTCTTGTAGGTAAAAGACTCGGCTCAAAAACAATTCTTGTCGGCTCAATTAACCCTAGTGAAAACCTCCTGACAAAACTCGTGAGAGCGTTAGAAAGAAGTACAATTAAGAGGTAAATATAATTGACGATTTTCGCAAAGGTGAACATTAATCTGTCATTCAAAGCGGGTTATTGAAATAATCATTATTGTTTGATTAAAGCAAAAGCGAAAAATCGCCATAACTTTTGTAAAAAACAATAATAATTCCTTACACCCCTAAAATCCAAATTCCAATGAGTGCAAACAGGATTAAAGCTGTATTAAAATGCAAGAAAGTCGGGATGCAGGTATCAAAAATATGGTTATGCTGACCGTCTGCGTTTAAGCCTGATGTAGGTCCGAGAGTAGTATCGGAAGCCGGTGAGCCTGCATCACCTAAAGCAGCTGCTGCCGCAATAAGAACGATAATTTGCTGCGGATTAAATCCCATTTTGACACATATCGGGACAAACAAAACCGCTATAATAGGAATTGTACCGAAGGAGGTTCCGATACCGATTGTTATAAAAAGACCTAAAATCAAGATTATAAACGAAGTCAGAATTATGTTTTGAGGTAAATAATTTAGAACAAGGTTTACGAGAGTTTCGATAGAGCCTGTTTCCTTAAGCACTGATGCAAATCCTGCAGCCACAAGCATTACAAAAGCGACATATCCCATAAGATAAATACCTTCGTTCATCATATGGTCCATTTTTTCCTGAGGAATAACTCGGCAGGTAAAAATTATACCCAAGCCAACCAATGCTCCTAAAGGCAAAGATTTTGTAATTAATTGAACTATAAAAGTCGCAATCGCTGCAAATATAATTATCCAATGTGATTTTTTAAAGATGTTACCCTCACCCGCATTCGTAAGGCTCACTTCATTCGCCAACGACTGCTCCCTCTCCCCTACAGGGTGAGGGGTATACTCGCGAGGTTTTCTATAAGATATAAATACCGCAACCAGAAGCCCCGCCAGCATTCCGACTCCAAGGATAAGAGTGGATTTCCAAATATCACCTCTTAAAACATTTACTCCATTTTGAATCATATTATCAGCTATAAGGTTTTGGAAGATTAAGCCGAAGCCGACAGGTATAGCAATATAAGGCATTTTTAATCCAAAAGCCAAAACACAAGAAACTGCACGTCTATCCAATTTCATATTATTCATAACGCTTAGAAGCGGAGGAATAATAATAGGAATAAATGCAATATGAATAGGTATGATATTTTGTGAAGCCATCGCAATAAGAGCGAGAACAGAAAGCAAAACAAGTTTTTTCCCTGAAACAAACTTTGCGATCTTATTTGATATAACATCAGTAAACCCTGAATGTGCCATTGTTGCCGCAAAAGCACCAAGCAGAATATAACTCAATGCGGTTTCGGAATTTCCGCCCATACCCTGAATGAATACGTCCATAACGTGTTTAACATTCATACCTGATAATAATCCTGCACAAAGAGTTGAAATAATTATTGATAGAAGAACATTAACACCTTTCACACACAAAATACACAAAAGTATAACAGATAAAAGGGCAGGATTAGTAATGAATTGAACTAAACTTCCCATATTCTAGCTAGCTTCTTCTACCTGTAAAAGGTTAATTATATCTAAAGCTACAGATTTTTGAATTTCTATCGGCAAAAGTTTTAAGTATTCAAAAGACTCTGCAATCTTTTGGTCAGTATCATACCAGCGTCTTAAAACATAGGTAAATGCATCTGTTAAAATATTTTCTGATAAATCAATTCCGTTGTCTTTTGATGTCTTAATAATTAAATCGGCACATTTATATTGAGTAAGAATATTAGCATTACGCATCAAACTTACTGCCAAACTTACTGTAGGATCAACATCATACCAACGCTTATACATATTTTAAACACCTTTTCTTATTTAATAGTATATTTTTTTTAGTCCTTTGTCAACAAATATGCTCTACTTTAGTGATAGTTATCCTCCCAACCCTTTTTTTATAGACTCAATTTTTTCTTCGTCAGTAGTCTTAAAAAACAAAGTCTTTTCTTTATTTGTTTCTCCCTTAACAATCTCTATGCTTGTTTTAGGAATTTTGAACTTCTTGGATAAAAATTCAATCAGAGCCTTATTAGCTTTACCTTCAATCGGCTGAGCGGTAATCTTAACCTTAACAAACTCTTCTTCTAAAACTATCTCGTTTTTTGAAGAATTAGGAACAATCTTTATATTAACCAAAATTCCTTCATCTGTTTGTTTAATCATAATAATTTTTCTATTTATTGTTGTTATGCTTCACCCAACCTGCTTAATACCTTCTTAATGCCTTATTGCCTTCATGCTTTCTGAAATATCATAACGTATTCGTGCTTAAATATGTAAAATCCTCCTGCTAACGCACGGTATCTCCATAGGTTAGCAGTCTTACCTTTAGCTCTTTCGTTACCTTGTATGTCTTTAACAATAATACCTTTAAGCTTAAATCCAAGATTCATCATACGAGCCATACACATAAAACCTAAAGGCTGAACCTCTGAATTTTTATAGCTGTCGCCGATAATTAAACAAGCAAATCTGCCTTTTTCCAAAAGGTCATACCCGTTTTTTGCAACTTTTTCAAACAAATCATAGAATTCTTCTGTCGAAGAACAATTTGATAAATCTTCTTTTTTATCAGAAAACTTGATAATATCATCATAAGGCGGGTGAAGCATCAAAAATTGTGCCTGTTTTCTGCCCATAATATCCAAACGTGCCTGAACTTTTTCTTTAGCTAATTCACTTGCTGAATCAGCACAAATTATATTAACATCGGTTACCAATTGCTTTGGCGTAAACTTTTCCGAAACTTTTTCTGCAAGTTCGTCTTTAAGTTCAACTCCGATACATCTGCGCTTCATATTAATAGCTTCTATTCCTGAGGTACCTGAACCGAAAAACAAATCTAAAACGATATCATCTTCTTTGGTAAATCTTTCATAAACCTGCTGAGCAATTTGCGGTATATAATTCCCGTGATATTCATTTGAATGTCCGCCTTCTTTTAATCTTGCCGGAAACTCCCACAACGTATCAGTCTTAACGTGGCCGTAATCTTTCCACTTATTAAGATTAATATCACTATACTTTGTAGTCTTAATATCAGGTTTGGTAACAACTTTAAGGTTGTTTTTCTTCTCAGCCGGTTTTAACTTTAAATTCGATTTAGCCATATCTCTCCCCATAATAATTTGCATTATAAGTTTAGAAGATTTTTCCATCCTTGTAATCACACATATAGAGGAGATTACTATCATTCAGCGAAACCAATATTATTAACACCAAATTTTAAAAGTTCTCGGTATATAAATTCATTCAACGCTGCTATCTGTTCTTGATAAATAGTATCATTTTCTTGTAACCGCTTAGATGCCAAAATTGAAACAGAAAACATATCCAGTAACCTATAGTATTCTTTAATTTTTTCTTCTGTCATAGCTGACTCCTTTGTAAAGTTTTGATAGCCTGCGAATATTATTATTAATATTATATTATCATCAATAGTAATTTATATTATCTGGAATTATCATATTTGTCAAGAAAATATTAAATTTATATAATGTATGTATGAAGTTGAATGCAAAAGAGTTAATACAATTACTTCTCACAAAAGAAGGAATGACACAAAAAGACATTGCCAGAATGCTTACAAATAGAACGGGTAAAACTTTAGCACCCTCAGGATTATCACGCAAATTATCACAAGGTACAATAACTTATAACGAAGTTCTGATGATTGCAGATATATTAGGGTATGATTTAACTCCGATAAAGAGAGAAGGCTAAAGTTATTGTCAGGTAAAACCTGACCTACAGGGTAAAAAAAATATATATTCAATAATGAACATATTACACTTTTTAAAAGTAGGTCAGGTTCCACCTGACAATAACTTCCCATATTCAATAATCAAATAAAAAACGTCGGCGAGCAAATTTTGCTCGCCGACGCTATTACTTTATTTAAATTTTAAACTGAACCAATCATCTTTCAAAGTCGTTCAAGAGGCGGACAATCAAGTCTTGTACTTAACTTGTAGTTCGTTCAAGGAGCCGACCAAATATGAAAAGTCTTTTGGTTCTTTTCTTCAGAAAAGAACACCCTTTCCCTTTCCTATTGTACCTTAGCCTTATCTTCCTCGGTTACACCTTTGATTGTAAGGTTAATTCTGCCTTTATCGTCGATTTTGATAACCTTAACGATTACTTCATCGCCGATATTAACGTGAGGTTCTATTGTTTCAATTCTTTCTTGGCAGATTTGAGAAATGTGAACCATACCGTCTTTTCCGCCACCGAGTTCAACAAACGCACCAATCGGAATTATTCTAACAACCTTACCTTTGATAACCATACCTACTTCAGGCTTGAAGGTTAAATCGTTAATCATTTTCTTAGCGATTGCAGCACCTTCTTGGTCGTTAGAAGTGATTGTAACGATACCGTTATCTTGGATGTCGATTTCAGCACCTGATGCATCAATGATTGCTCTAATTTGTTTACCGCCCGGTCCGATTACTGTTCCTATGTCTTCAACAGGAATGTTCATAGTAGTAATTGCAGGTGCGAATGGTGATAAGTGGTCAGCAGGTTTAGTGATAACCTTTCTCATTTCGCCTAAGATGTGCAATCTGCCTTCTTTAGCTTGAGCAAGTGCACGTCTGAGTGTATCGTTTGCAATACCTTTAGCTTTCATATCCATTTGAAGAGCCGTGATACCATCATCGTTACCTGTAACCTTGAAGTCCATATCGCCTAAGAAGTCTTCAATACCTTGGATATCAGTTAGTACAACAGGTTCTCTGCCCGGTTCCGTAATCATACCCATTGCAACACCGCCTATCATACATTTAACAGGAACACCTGCATTCATCAAAGCCATTGAAGAACCGCAAGTTGAACCCATAGAAGTTGAACCGTTTGATTCAAGAACATCTGATGTTACACGGATTGTATAACCGAATTCTTCTTGGCTTGGAAGAGCCGGAACATTAGCACGTTCTGCTAAGTTACCGTGACCAACTTCTCTTCTTCCAGGGCCTCTAAGAGGTTTAACTTCACCAACTGAGAATCCCGGGAATATGTATTTGTGCATATAAGTTTTTTCTGTTTCAGGATCAACGCCGTCAAGCTCTTGTTTCATTCCGGGCCCTGCAAGAGTTGCAACTGAAAGAATTTGTGTTTGACCTCTTGTAAACACTGCTGAACCGTGAGCACGAGGAATAACACCAACTTCGCACCATATAGGACGAACTTCGGTTGGTTTTCTTCCGTCTGCACGAACGCCTTCATCAAGAATCATTGCACGCATGATGTGTTTTTCTGCATTCTTAAATTCTTCTGCAACAAAGTCAATTCCTGTTTCTTCAATAATTTGTTTAATATAGTGATCGTCCGGAAGTGCTTCAACTTTTTCTTTAACAAGTTTTTTAGCTTCTTCTAATTTATCTTGTCTGTATTTTCTGTCAAAGTTGTGATAAGCATCAAATATCATATCGTGAGCAGTTTCTTCTATAATCTGCTTAAGCTCTGTAGTGTCATAAGGATTAACAAATTCTTCTTTTTCTACACCGCAAGCCTTAGCGAATTCTAATTGAGCCTCACATTGTTTTCTGATTTCTACTTGAGCGAATTCGACAGCGTTCATGATATCGTCTTCTGTTACGAACTTGCAACCTGCTTCAACCATAATAACAGAATCGTGAGTACCTGCTACAACGATATCAAGATCTGATTTATCAGCTTGAGCGTGAGTAGGGTTAGCAATCATATTGCCGTTTTCGTCTTTAGAAACTCTAACTGCACCGATCGGACCTTCGAAAGGTGCGCCTGATAACATCAATGCACAAGAAGCACCCAACATAGCAAGTGTGTCAGGTTGGTTTTCTTGGTCATAGCTGAATAATTGAGCTACGATTTGTATGTCGTTTCTGTAACCTTTTGGGAACAGAGGTCTTATAGGTCTGTCAATCAAACGTGAAATAAGGATAGCTTTATCGCTTGCCTTACCTTCCGAGCGGTTGTATCCTCCGGGGATACGTCCGATTGCAGACATTCTTTCTTCATAATCAATAAGTAAAGGGAAGAAGTCTATACCGACTCTTGGTTCTTTACTAACACAGCAGTGAACAAACAACATTGTGTCGCCGCATCTTACTGTTACACTTCCGTTGGTTGACTGTGCATACTTACCTGTTTCAACGGTAACGGTCTTGCCGCCAATCTCTAACTGAAAACTTTTTGTTTCCGGTACTGTCATTTTTCCTTCTTTCTCCCGATTACTCGAAAATCGGGCGCTTCCATTAAATTTTATTATTCTTATAATAATAAATTATAATATAAACATGTTTTTTTCACAAAAAAAGACCTTTTGACAAATATCCAAAAGGTCTTTTTTATTATTTTATTTATTTTTAATGGAAGAGTAAAACATTTTTCTCAATCATTGGTTTTTAGCATTTATGTTATTATATACTGCGTTTTTTTTGTGTGTAAAATTGTAAATAAAATCGTCATTGAGGATAACGTGCCTATTGAGCATAAATGTGCTTGTCATCCTGAGCGTAAGCGAAGGATTTCTGTTAAAATTCAGCCTCAATATATTTAATAATAAACAATTTTATGCCTGTTCATCTAAAATCGGCTGAATATCAAGGGTTGATAGTGTGCGTGTCGCTTTTGCAAATTCCAGAGAACCGGGGGGTGTTGTTACTGCTAAAGATGCTACAAATCCAGCCGATAGTCCTGCGACTATTCCTGCTACGGCACCTAAAATCTTTTTTGTTACAGAAATTGATTTTCTTAAAATTATCATAGGAATAGCTAATCCTACAATCCCGCTCGATACAACAATTCCTTGTGCCAATCTTCTGCGTTTATTCATTGATTCCAGTGAAGAATTTGCGTTAACAAAAGCCTGAATTTTTGGGGCAGTATCTAAGATTTTTTTATATGATGCTTCAAAGGTGTCAACTTGCTCTTTAGGGAGTGAGAGCTTACCGGCTTTGTTACCGTCGGAGTCGATTACTTCGTATATTGCTCTGCCGTTAGGTAAATACCCCGCGCGCAATACGTTACCGTATGAATTAGGTTTTAAATTAGCTGATAAACTATTTACCATATAAACGCCTTTTCCTTTGATAATTATATAATTTTTGTGAAAAAAATTCAATATTTTTGTATGATTATTTTTATAATTTATAGAAACAAATTTAAGATTTTGAATTTTTATAAAATTTTATCCCTTTAGTCTCCAATAGTATTCGACTAAATAACTTATTGCATCAAACGGGTGTTCGAGAAATTTATATTCACGGTTTGATTTAATTTGGATATGTGTGGGAACATCTACGATAGAAGTTCCTTCTTTGAAAGACAGGTTGTAAATATTGTATAAAATCCATTTACATCTTCTGGGATCAATAAAAACGTGTCTTTCGCCTTTTGAATTTCGGACTCTTGCGTTAAAGGCGGAGATGCGGTTCATTATAGGCGGGTTGTAGTTTCTTAGTCGGAATTTTACATCTTCATAACCGTGTTCTTTTAGGGCATTTTTTATTATTGCATAGTTTGTGTATTCGCTCTGTGTACTTCTATTGTCGCCAGAAGCATCACCATTTATTATAATTTCGGATTTATGATTTGGGTATCTTTTTATAAATTCTTCAATACATTGTTGAGTTGAAGTATTTTCAATTACTATTTCGTCAAAAAAATAGACATCTTCTTTGTCTTTGTGAGCAACAGCCCAGCACATAGGATCTACGTTAAAATCACAGGTAAGGTGTAGTGGTAAATTAGGGTTGTATTTGAGATGAAGCTTATTTTCTTCATCAAATCCTTTTACAACAAGTCCTGATGTATAGTTTCCAAATTCACCGAGAACATTAATCCTATAGTATTCTTCGTCAAAGCTTTCCTTCATAGACTGAATAAAGTGCGGGGGCAAATAAATATTGTTAGTCGTGGGGGCAATAATTAGTCGGTAGTTTTCCTTAGAGTGTTCTACGAATCTTTGATATATCCAGCCTTTATCGCCTTGCGGATTTGTGTGCCCAAAGAGGCGGTAGCGAAAATCCACCCAGTTATTGCCTCTATAAGTATTTCTTAATCTTCCTAAAAGTTGTTTAAAAGAACTGTCAGAGATTTGTGAAGCTTCTTCAATTTCAGCCCAATGAAGGTTTAGTGATTTGAATTTTTCCGGATCATCTAACGCTGTAAAAAGAATTTCAGAGCCGTTAGAGAATTTTATTATTTTATCTATTTTATTATAGGTGTAATCTTTGTTTTGAATAAACCCAAAGTTTTCGAGGTGGTCCAAGTATGATACAAGAGTTGTTTTACGAACGAGTTCATACTCTTTAGCACCGACCATTCCTTTAGAGTTTGGATATTTCATAGCGAGCAGGATGCCCAAAAGTGAACCGCACCAAGTTTTACCGCTTCCATAGCCGCCTTGATAAATAGCGACATCGAGTGCATTATTATGCGGAATTTCAATAAATTCTTTTTGTTTATCCAGTAGTTTATAAATCAAAATTTCCTCCTTATATATTCAACAAAATATGTATTTTGATGTAAAACAATAAAACCCTCGCCCCTTGGGGGAGAGGGGTAGGGTGAGGGGTTTTAATTAATTTTTATATGTCATTTTCTTTGACCGCAAAGAAAATGACGAAAAGAAACTCCCCAAGCTGAACTACGTTCACTAATCAATTGTACAGTTCGACCTGAGCAACTTAACTCGGGATTTTCAGGGATAAATGGCTATGGAAATTAAAAACCAGAAGAAAAAATGTATTCTTCCATTTATCAACCTGCCAATCCCTCAAACAGAAGTTGCTTTGTAGTTGTCTCACTAACATTGATTGTTCAC
The DNA here is from genome assembly GCA_902775025.1 of uncultured bacterium. Classification (GTDB taxonomy): domain Bacteria; phylum Cyanobacteriota; class Vampirovibrionia; order Gastranaerophilales; family Gastranaerophilaceae; genus CAG-196. The sequence continues at coordinate 73,939 of CACYKP010000002.1, forward strand.
TTCGTAAAGCTTGGGTCTCTGCTTGTTTCATCAACGCAAGAAAAAAATTTATTAACTAAAACATAGAGGGGTTTGGGGCATTACGGAATGAGCAAACAATCTAGGTGAAGCAACAACAAAGAGAGTGTTGTTTGAAGGGCAGGCGGGTTGGTAAATGTCTGCTTGTAAAAAACTCCAAGTTATACTTTCCAGAGTACATTTACCCCCGAAAGTCCTGAGTTCACTCGATTAGGCTGAGCCGTAGAATTGTTTAGCGAATGTAGTGTCAGCCCGTCTTGGATTATTCGGGGTGTCGGCAGAGTAACGTCTGACCGACACCTTACGGGCTTACGCCCTACCGAAAATCCGCCAAGAGTTTCTTTTTCCACTTTCTTTACGGCTAAAGAAAGTGGATATAATATAAGATAACAAAATTACACTAAATTAATAATAAATGTTTTACATCAAAATACATAAAATGGTGTATAAATAAAAAGCAAGGTTTGAAAACAAACCTTGCTTTTTATATCCCCTACGCCCACTTACAAAATATTGTCTGAAAGCACGCTACTGAATTTTTCATCAAAAACCTTTTAAATCTGTTTACTCCGCTTGTTTCCAGAAGCGTGTTAAAAACAACAGTAGAAAAACTTCTGTCGTTATCAATATATTCGTGATGCTCACACAAGATATCGTGGATTAATGCAGGAATTAAAAACCTGTTATCAGTATTAGCACCTATAATACGCCAAAAAATACGTGGAATAGATGCCCCGTCATAACAGTATCCTTTTGGAATAGAAAATTCATACTGCTTATTTTTTCTGTAGTCGTTCAATTGGACTTTCAATTCTTTTTTACAAATAAAAGGGTATTTTTCAATAGATTTTTTTTCATCTTTTGTCATAGAAGGAATATAATATCTTATTCCGACGGAGGGATTTTCGTTGAAGAAAATTCCGACATTTTTATTTTTACACCAGCAAATCATTTTATTCCTCCGATATTCCGTTTGCAGGTAATTCTTTATTTTCAAACAGGTAATCCATGTCATCAGATGTGTAGCCTAAAAGCAATCCAATCATATCGACTGTTCTGTTTCCGTCTTTATCAGTTGCCCCTCTGTAGAAGTTGTTTGCTCTAAATTCTATTGCTAAAGCTTTCAAATCAATTTGAGGTGCTTGTTGTGCAATTAAATTTTTGAGGTCATCAAAGTCCATTCCCAAACCGTAATACAATGCTCTTTCAACATCTGAAGGAGTAAGGGTTAAGCTATCAAGTCTTTGACGTTCTTTTACTTCTATTTCTTCAGGTGTAAGGTATTCACCATTATATAACTGATAATCAATATCAGTTTCTTCAATAGAAGTATAAACCATAAATTTAAGAGCTTGTTCAAGTTCTTCTCTTGTATCTTTTGCTAATATTATTAAATTATTATTCTTTGCTATAAACATTATGATACCTCACTTTCCGAACCTTTTGCATAGATAAATCTAAAAGCATTTAGCGTACCTGCTAAGGTATAGTTAATTTGGATAACATCATTTTTAAAAACAGGTAATATGTCGGAATATGCACCTCCATTCCCAACATAAGCAGCATTAGAAGTCATTCCGTTTGTTGTGTTTATAATTTCTCCCCATTGAGCGTTTGCAGTTGCTTTTTTTGATATATAAAACCATCCATTTGCAGGGGCAGTATAAGTCGAACCACTTGCACCTAGAGTTAAATTAACATAAGCATCACTAGGCATACCCATTCCACTCATAAGGATTTTTGCTTGGTTTGTTGTATTTGTTAAATCAATATCAGCCTTACCGTTTAAGTCGGTTGCGATATTATCTATATCAACCTGAATATCTGTCTTAACGCTAGTGCCAATTACAATATAGTAAAGAACTTTTATTGTCTGTGGCTGAACAGTTGTGGAGTTGCCATAGATAGAGTTGCTATCGGAAGCATCGAAATTAACAGTTCCCCTAGTAGAGTATGTACCGTTACCGAAATCTTTCGTGTTAGATATTGTTGATTTCGAGAATGCTTGAGTTGCTGATGAATATCGGCCAGCACTTGAAGAGGCAAGCCAATTTAATGTACCAGTTATATTAGGCAATCCTGCTTCAACCAAATCGCCTAAAGCAACTACATCAGTTGTACCCTCTATAATACCTGTTATTTTTGGTAGTCTTACTGTGTTATTAGTTGAATTGTAAACAAATTTACCACACACACCGTATTGCGTTACTGCGCTTTGCCAATCACTTTCGGTTGTGAATAAGCTGGAGTATTGTGTTCTTAGCCCTGCAATATAAGTAACAAATGCACTATATACTCCGCTACCTGAAATTAACGTTCCATCAAGCAAGTGTAGCCCTGCATCAGTAAGAGGAATAGTTGAAGCAACTATCTCACCGATGTTACGAGATGATAAATCAAAGTCTATTGTTGTATTAGAGCTTTGGTTAGCAGAAAAACTTCCTTTTTGCTGTCCATTTTGAGTAAAAGATACAATCCCGTTACCGACAGACGGAATGTTTATACTATTTACTGTATCAATTATTTCATTAATTTTATCAACCTCTGACAAAGGTTGTATATCATTAGTTAATTTATTTAATGTCATATTCAGACTCCTATAATTACTATTTTGTGCGAACCTGAAGATACCGTAGAACTTGATTTAAATTCTATTTTAACTTGATTTGCAGATAAAATATTAGTATTTTTTATTATTTCTTTTCCTGAAGAATTGTACAAACGGCAGGTGACATTTTGAGTTCCGAGGTTATGAGTAATATTCCAGGAACAGAGCCCGCTTTGAGGTGTTAAGGTCGAACAAGATGCAGTATATTGCTTTAATCCTGTACGGTTTAACTGTTCTTCAAGATAGCTGAAATTTTGGTTAATTGTATTAAAAGCAGTATTTGCTTTATTAATTGCTGTTGTCATAATATTTCTCCGATAATTTTGAATTAGGTAGTAGTTTTTTGGAATTAAGAATTGTTCCTATAGACTGATTCACCCCACCCTACCCCTCCCCATAAGGGGAGGGAATTCCTTCCCCTCACGGGGAAGTGAGTTTGCAGGTCAGACACAGCCTGACATACAAACTATAGAATTATATGAGCGTAGCGAATTAATTAATTAATTTTCCATTTTCCATTTTCCATTTTCCATTATTCAATTACCTCTATGCACTTGTACCCAAAGGTGTAATTGTTGTATTAAAACAACTGTTTAGATATGCATCTACTTCTGTTTTTGTATAAGCATCAGTTATTCCGTATCCTGCAAGGGTTGTTGATTTGTCAGCTTTACCGTTTACTGCAGAAAAGACTCCGCCTGATTTAACAGGATTGTTAGAATTTTCAGTAGGAATGTTGTCAAAAGTTAATGCATTTTGTTTTGCATTCCAATTAGATTTATCTGCTTCAGTAACGTGGACAGTTGAATTTGCAATATGAGTATCATAAGATGATGTATCAATAAAACCCATCATAACATCCCATTTATAAGAACTTCCGCTTTGTACTACATACACGTTAGTGCCGGCAGGATATTTTTTCCCGCTTCCTTCAATAAAGCTTGATGTTGTAGTAAACGCATCTGTTACGTTATACAAATATCCGAGATTTGAAGCGGAAGGTGTAGGTAGAGATGCAAAAGCTATACTTCCAGATGGTGTTATAGCTGATGCTATTTCTGACTTTAGTGCATAATTCGAAGCATCTGATAGTTCTGCAACAGTTGTAGGAACGGATATGTTCACCGTAACAGGTGATGTAGCATTTGCGGTAAATGTTCCGACTGTTGTATTATTCTTTTTTATTGTTAATTGACCATTACCGATTGATGATGATAAAGCCCTTTTTTTAACTTCTGTATCTAAATAGCTAAAATTCTCATTTATTGTTTGTGCATCTGTTTGTGCTTTTGTTATTACTTCTTGTTGTGTTGCCATAAATTTAATCTCCTTATTCTGTTATATTCATAATACTTACATCTAACATCGCATCTAAAATTTCTAAAGTGTTCATAACATCACTTTCAGTTTCTACTATTACTTTTGAGCCTAAGACATATCCATTAAAGGATTCCGTTGAATAAATAACTGTTTTGGAATCTGTTATTGTCATATCGGCATTAATAAGATGCTTGTTTTGCCAAGTTCCTTTGAAAACACCGGTTACGGCAAGCAAATTCTTAATTTCAAGCTTATATCTGGTATTATCAATTTTCCAGTCATTTTGCTTAAATTCAATCCAAGCCATACCAATTTGGCATTGGTCAGCAAGTTCTTTTATTTTTTGAGCGTAGTATTTTGACGAATAATCTAAGTTTTGAACTTTTCCGTCCATCTTGACTGCCCAATCTTTAGCGAGTTCTGTATAATAATCTGCACCGATAGAAGAATTTGCATCAATACTGTCATTCACCGATGTTGCTTCCGCAGAGCCGGAACTGCCTTTTGAGAAAATCTCTGCGGAAGTATTGAATTTAATCTTTTCTACTTCAGGCATAATTAAACTCCTTCAACCTTTTTCGGGTAAACAGTTATGGTATTAATATCACCGATATTTCCTGATGCAAAAGTCAAAGTATCTTCAATATTGCTTTCTTCATCACAAATCTTGACACCGTAAAAATACACAGCACATGATTCATCTTTAGGTACGGTTAAAAGATTAGTGAAATCACCTGTTAAGTAAAACAATACCTTTGAAGAAAAATTACTGTTAACAGAAAGTTCATTCCCTATTGGCTTTCTGTTAATATCCTGAACTGCAAAATATACGGTATAGTTTTTATCTGTAGGAATACCGCTTACTGTAAAAGTTCCGCTATCCCCCTGTACAAGAGAGATATCCGCATTTTTGTCAACTATAAAAGCCATTTTTCCTCCTTATATTCCAAAATCGCTAACTGTTTGCATAAGACATTCCTGAACAAAATCAGGAGTTGCAGTTTTTCTTTCTTGTAAAGACACCATATAATTTTCAGTTAATTCCTGATAAAAATCCGGTAATTTGTATGTAATTATTTCAACATTCTGTCCTAATTCAATTCCTGCTTTGATAGGGATTAACAAATCAGAGAGAAAATCTCGTGTTGAACCGTCTTTCATGTTTACTTTTCTTCTTATAAAACCTAAAGAAGTGGAGAAAAAATCTTTTTCAAACTGTTCCTGCCTTCTTTTCGCCAAAACATCATCAAGATTGGGTATTAACTCTATTTCACCGTTTTTGACCGTATAATTATCACGATTTTTTTCAAATTCAGCCATTGTGCACAAATCTGTGTACATACATTTTTCTGAATACTTATAATCAGCACAATCATAAATTTGCTCGTCTTTTATTCTGTAAAACATAACTAATTATCTCCTTTCATAGGATAAAAATAATACGCTCCCATTTTCCTGCTTACTGAAACGACATCTCCTTCACAAACCCTAAAAAGCGAACCTGAATAAACCGATTTTCCGCCTGAATAACCGCAATGTCCATGCACAACTTTTCCGTTTACATAAACGTATTGAGTACTATCTACACCGTCAATACCGGCATATACATACCCGTTTGCCCCTACGGTATATGGCATTGTTATTGAAATTCCTTTAGAATAATCAGGAGCGTTGTTTTGACTGTCAAAATCGTTTTTAATATTTTGAGTGAAAGTGGTTAATTCTGATAACTCTGTTTCAATATCTCCGGTTGCTTGAGAAAAAGTACTGTTTAAGCTTGCTATATTTGAATAAATACTTGAGGATGTTGATGTAAGGTTATTTGCAATGGCGGTAGCACGGTTATCTAAATATTCAAAATTATTATTCATAGTTTCCGATGAAGCTAATGAACCGTATTCTATATGAGTTAATGGCATTTTATTTTCCTCCGTTTATTAATGTGTCGTAAATCTTGTCAACCTTTTTATTAATATCAGTAAGCTGCTCACGAACTATTCCAAACTCTGATTTGGTAATATACACTTTTGAGATTTCGGCTAATATTTCCCTATGAGTCTGTTCAAGTTTCGCAGGCGTAACAAAAAGGTTGTATTGAAAAATCACCGCCAGACATATGATTAGAAGCGGTGCGTATTTATGTAAAAATTCTTTATCCATTATCTAACCTCTGTTTTAAATCATTGATGCCGTTAATATGGCATTTAGAAGTGCCTGTTGAATATCATTACTTCCTGTGCTTGGCGTTGATGAATTGGTAAACTGTGTTGCGTTTCCTCTGCTTGTATTCAGTGATTGATTTTGCATATTTGCAAGATAGTTTGCTCCAAGCATGTAGTAATTCAAAAGATTTGATAACATATTTGCGGTATTACCTTGAGAATTTGCTATTAAATCGTTTGCGTAATTTGCAATAGAAGCAATATTTTGATTAGACAGGTTTTTGTACAGATCAGTGGCCTGTGAAGAACGA
>CACYKP010000003.1 GCA_902775025.1 uncultured bacterium
TGGGTATCAAATTTAATAACAAATAATTGAGTATTCACAGGGATAAATACTATCAGTATTTTCTTTGCACTCTTGTTTTTTTGCTGCCGATTCATAAGAATCGATTTTATTTGAGATATCTGAAAGTCGTTTTTTAAATTCTTGCTCTAACTCTTGCTTGAAAGGTAAGACAACTTCTTCTTTGTGTCTTAAATCAATGTAAACAAAGGTTACATCATCTGTCTTAAAAAAATCTTTTACACAAAGAGTATAAATCATTGTTTGAAAATCGTATTTTGCGTTTTTCGGAGCAGAACCGGTTTTATAATCAAGAATGTAATATTTATTCCCATTTTTAACCAAAGCATCAATTCTTCCGCCAAAGAAATGATTACCGATTTTTACTGCAAGATTATATTCTGTATTAATAACATCATATCCAAAGTATTTTGAGGATTTTAGTTCGTTCCAGACTTCAAGTTCTTTAGGAGAAAGTGATTTTTCCATCTTATCAATATTTTCACCTTTTAGTCATCATTAACTGGCATTTGAATATCTTGCAAGTACCGAAAATCGAACTTACGTGGACATTCTTGAAAAGTTTTTAGCATATTTGGTGATAATTGTTGATACATTAATTCTTCCCCAAAACCTTCCTCTATGGCTGTTTAAGATAACGACAAAAAAATCAAAATTTGCTTAATGTTGGTGGGTTCGCCATTTCACGACAATATATCTTAAATAACGATTATTGAAGGCTTAACCCACCCTACGGTGTTCATTTGCTTCAGGGATAATTTTGATTTTTGTTGTAGGGTGCAATTCTTTGCACCCTATATATATTTAGCCCTATTTAATCCTCTAGCATTCCAGATATGTGTAATCAGGTTTGTCTTTCAGTCTTTTTTCGATTTCTTCGAAGGTTAGTAAACCGTCTGTAGCTCCAAATTCTGAAACAACGCTTGCAGAGTTTACTGAACCGTACATCAATGATAAACCGATATTGAGGTCGGTTCTGTTTAATGCTCCGCAGAAAGTTGAAGCAAAAGCATCGCCTGCCCCAAGAGTTGATACAACAGGTGATGGGAATGTCGGGCAGAAATAGTACTTCTTTCCGTCGAAAGCATAAGCTCCTTTAGAGCCGTCTGTTATTACAATTACCTGATATTCCTGAACTTTCATTGTTTTAAGCATCTTTTTAATATCAGGGTGAACAAGTTCATGAGAAAATTTTTCTGTTTTGGTATCAGGTCTTACTTGGATTCCTGTTGCCATTATTGCTTCTTCTTTATTCATAACAACGACGTGAGCATATTTAAGGATTTTATCCAAATGTTTATGCCCTTTTTTAAGGCTTGTTGTTCCTGCGTTAAAGCAAATACTTAAATCGTGCTTGTGTGCATAGTCAACAAGAGGTTCAATAACAGCATTTGATTCTCCGTTTAGTGGTGCGACATAGATAAAATCAGCATCTTTTATTACGTCAAAATCAATTTCTTCTTTCTTAATTTTAGCATTTGCACCACGGTGAGCTAATACTGTTCTGTCCCCTTGGAAACTTACTAAAATTATAGAAAAACCTGTTGAAACATCTTTCTTTTGAATAATATGTTTAAGGTTTACTTTATGTTTTTTAAAGAAGTGCATGATACCTTCCGAATAGATATCATCACCTATTTTAAAAATAGCGGTTGTATCAAACCCAAGGTTCGCAAAGTTACATGCTGTATTAACTCCGCCTCCGCCAACTCTTGATGAAAATGATGATATATCAATCTTTGAACCATAAGGATAACTCATAAAATCTCTGTTGTGGTCTTTTGTACATACTGAAACTATATTAGCTTCATCACACTCTACAAAAACATCTACTGTTGCACTTCCGATAGTTATAATTTTTGCCATTCTAATTCCTCCTGATAAAATAATTTTAACATAATTTTATGTAAATCTTTGTAAATAAAATAGCAAAAAATATTTTTAGAGGGTTATAACAAAAATATAAGGAACAAAAGGAGTATATTATAAATGGATTTAAGAATAAACGGAATCGGATTCCAAGGTAAAAAAGAAGTTATATACGGACTTACAAAAGCCGCACAAAATGCAAGAGAGTATGAAACAAATCAAACTGCTTATTTGGCTTCACGCATACAAATGAGAAAATCCGAGGAACAAGCATATAAAAAAGGAATGATGAATGCATATTTTGATATGGCTACTCATGATTTAGATTATATAAAAGTTGTGAAAAATCCTCCGGCAAAAGATTTAAAATTAATTAAAAAAATTCTTGCACCATTTCAAACAGAACATGGAACAGTCGAACCTATGAAGATTTTTACATCAGCAATAAATGATGTTGTGAATGCTTCACACACTTCTAAATCGGTCATTAGAACATTGACTGCAGAATTACTGAGCAAGCTAAAATCATAATTCCAAACTTCGTTTGTAAACTTCATTTTTATTGAGATTAAATAGTGTAGAAAGGATTACGGAAATTTCTTTATCTCTGAATCCTTTTTGTTTTAGCTCTTTTATTTTATAATCTAATTGTTTGTCTTGAGCGTTTTCGTCTGCATAAACCATACAGACAATCTCACCTTTTATTCCGTCTTTAAAGTGGTTTAAAACATCTTGAATTGTTCCGACTTTCACTTCTTCAAAAAGTTTTGAAAGCTCTCGTCCTAAAGCTATTTTTATATCCCCTCTTGCCTCTTTAATAACCGAAAGAGTTTTTAGTATTCTTTCCGGTGAATCATAGAATACAAGGTTATCTGAGATGTGTTTTTGTGCAATTTCTTTGATTTGCCCTTCACTTCTTGGGATAAATCCGATAAATGTAAATTCTTCGCTTTCTCTTGGAATTTGAGATAGAAATGTAGTTACAGCACAAGCTCCCGGGAGTGAAGTTACAGAAAACCCATTTTTGACAAGTTCTTCTATTATTACCCCGCCGGGATCACAAATCATAGGGGTTCCCGCATCAGACACAAGCGCAATCTTTTTCCCTGATTTTAGCTCTGATAAGAAAAAATCAACCCTTTCACGTTCGTTGTACTTATGGTATGAGATACATTTAGTTCTTATATCATAGTGATTAAGCATTTTTTGAGTTGTTCTTGTATCCTCGCAGGCAATAAAATCAACATTTTTAAGTATGTCGATTGCTCTAAGTGTAATATCCTGAATATTTCCAATCGGAGTCGGAATTACATAAAAATCAAATTCTCTTACCATAGATTTATCCTTGCCAATGAGTTTTATCAATAAATGTTTTTACGGCTTCGGTTAAATCACTCGGAGCATCGAGCGGCTTCTCTCCTTCAGGAGGAGTAAGCTCATTAGAGAAAAATCCGTTACGAAATTTGTTGTATAAACTTAATGTTCCGTATAAAAATATTGAAGTTCCGGCAACACATAACATAGCTATAATAAATTTTTTAGCAAGCTTTTTTTTGCTTACAGGTTCTTTGAATGGTGTTTCCAAATTTTCTTTATTATTTGAAACAATTACATCTTCTGCTTTGTTAGCAGAATTTTGGTTTAATTCTTCTACTGCATTTTGAACTTCTTCGTATGAATTTTGTTCAGGAGGTTCAATATTCGCTTCCTGTTCATTTATTGCAAGAACAGGAAGTGATAGTGAACATATTATTAAAAATGCAAAAAGTTTATTCATTTTGCTATCCTTATTTGTTAAGCTTCTTTAGTTTTAGCAGCCTTCTTACTGCTTTTTGCAGTTCCTCTGTTAGGTCTGCGTGAACGCTTTGGAGCAGGCTTCTTTTCTTCTGTACCACTTACTGACTCTGCAGGTTTAGTTTCTGTTTGATTTTCTTTTATCTCTTCGTTATGTGTTTCTTCTACTTTTTTTCTGCCTCTTTTTGCGGCTGCTTTAGGTACAACGGGTTTTATTTCAGATTCAGCATTGATAACAGTTGATGCGATTTCTTCTGTTTTTACATCCGCTTCTTGAATTTTCTTGCGTCCTCTGCCTCTGCCCTTTGCAGCTTTAGCTTGTTTTTCTTCTTTGATTTCTTGTACTTCTGTTTGAGCAGTTATCGCAGGACTTTCAATCTGTTCAATTTTTGGTTCTTGAATTTGAGTAGTTTCTTTTATTTCCTCTTGTTGTTTATTGTTTTGGTTATTGTCATTTCCGTTTTTGTTATTGTTGAACTTGTTATTTGAAAATTTCTTTTTATCGTTCATCGGAAGCTTAATTTTTGCAGCTTTCGCTCTGTATTCACCTTCAGCCGTAGAAGATGCGAATTTCAAATCCTCCATAATGTAACCGTTTCCTTGGCAATGAGGACAACGTTTTGCGAATATTTCACTTATTGCTTGACCTTGTCTGTGGCGAGTCATTTCAACAAGTCCTAAATCTGACAATTGACCTACTTGCGGTTTAGCTTTGTCATCTTCCATTGCAAGTTCAAGCTCTTCCATCATGGTTAATTTATCAATACGGTTTGTCATGTCAATAAAGTCTATAATAATCATGCCGCCGATGTTACGAAGTCTTAGCTGGCGTGCAATTTCGTGTACGGCTTCAATATTGGTTTTTAATATCGTTTCATCTTGAGTTGCGGAGTTTGTAAATTTACCGCTGTTAACATCGATTACGGTTAAAGCCTCTGTTGTCTGTATAAACAAATAACCGCCGGACGGAAGATTAACCTTCATTTGAAGTGCAGCTTTAATCTCTTTATGAATATCCATTGCAACAAGCAGTGGTTCAGAACCTTTGTACAATGTTACATTAATGTTTTTGTTCATGTGCCAGTTTTGAAGAAGGTTTTGAACTCTATTTAATGCAAAACCCGTATCAACAATAATTTCTTGAGTTTCTTCGTTACAAGCTTCTCTTATTACTCTATAAAGCAAATCTTGATCGCGGTATAAAAGACTTGGCGGGTCCATACTTTCAGCGGAAGTTACAATATTATTCCATTTTTCCAAAAGGATTTCCAAATCCTCTTGAATATCAGCTTCTGTTTGACCTTCTGCCTCTGTTCTTACAATAATACCAACTCCAACCGGTTTAAGAAGGTTAACCAAGGATTTAAGTCTGGCTCTTTCTTTAGCGGAAGTGATTTTCTTACTTACATTAATCCCTGCTTCGTTTGGCATAAGCACCAAAAATCTTCCGGGGAGCGATATCTCAGTTGTTACACGAGGACCTTTGTGTCCTACAGGCTCTTTTACAACTTGTACAACAAGTTTTTGTTTCGGCTTTAATTTATCTTGAAGAGCGCCCTTTCCGCCGACATCTTGTGCGTGCAAAAAGCCCATTTTATCAGAACCTACATTTACAAATGCTGCTTCAATAGAAGGTAAAATGTTTTCTACTTGGCATAAGTAAACATCGCCTAAAATAATATCTCCTCTGTGTACGAAAAATTCCGCAACTTTACCATTTTCCATAACCGCAGCAATATTATCACGCTCGGCTATAACAATTTTGTTTGCTGTCGTTTCTTTCATTTTCTTTAATCCTTTACTACTGTCGTGTTTAATGTCAATTGTTTTGCACGACCTATTGCTATACTTTGATTTGAGGTATATGAACAGATTATTTTTTGTTAATCTATAAATCCTTATAAATTACTAAAATCTGCTATTTTATAAAACCTTTCTCATTTTCTTTAAATTTTAAATATAATCTAAAGAAAAACCATAACTTTATAATACAAAAATTTATCCTGTTTGTAAAGTAAATGTAATAATGTGAATAGTCATTTATAATTCTATTTTTGAAACATCAATTAAGTCTAAAATAGTCATATCAAATGCTTTTGCAAGCTTTTCAAGTGTTTCTACGGTAGGGGATACTGTTTTTCTTTCTATGTAACCAATAGTATTTTTGTTTAAATCAGCATACTCAGCTAATTTTTCTTGAGACCAGTTTCTTTTTATTCTCTCGAATTTAATTCTTAAGCATATTTTACTATTTAATTCACTTATTTCTTTACTCATAATACCTAATATGTTAGGTTATTGACATATAATTTTCAATATAATATCATGGGTTAAAAGAATAATACATTAGTTTAATTGAAGGTTAAAATGGAAGAAAAAATTGAAAACCAAATAAATGCAATCGGTGCAAAAATAGATATAATAGAATCGATTACAAATGCACTATTATCAAGTCTTTGCGGAGAAAGTAATTTGACAGAAAAAGATGCTTATTCCTTTGCGTATTTATTAGAAAATAAGATTAAAGATTTAAAATTAAGACAAGAAAAATTGACAAAAGAATTGAATATATAAAGTTATTATCAGGTAAAATCTGACATATTTCTACATCTCATTTAACTTTTCGTCTAAAAATCTAATTCTTGTAATCTCAAATATTTGGTTAGGATTAATTAGTTTCATCAAATCATCTGCTCTAAGAGCCGGAATATCCGAACCTTGTCCGACTTTTAGATGAATATATAAACTCTCATTTTCAAACCTATATGAGCCAATTGATTTTTTAACATCAACAATTTTTTCTACCCCTTTTTTATTTTTCTTTGTGATAATTATTTGAGGAGAAGAAAGTAGTTTATCGACTTCTGTGATAAATTTATTGTCAGGTATAACCTGACCTACAGGGTTTAATTTTTCTTCTGTGTTATGTATTTGTTTTTTATATGGCGTGATTTTGTATTCAGCCCATTGTGCTTCTATATCAACTGCCGCTGCGTATCTTTCAACAGGTTTAATATTAATAACTTTTGCTCCTTCTGGCAATTTTGAGTTTATTAAATCCATCAAATCTTTTTCTGAAATATTGTCATATATTTCTATATCAACAAGCTCTCCTTCGCTTTCGGCAAACAAAGGAAGTGCAATTCCCATTGAAACCTTCATCGTAGGATTAAAACCGAGTGTATAAACCATATTTAAGCCTGTTCTTGCGAGGCACTTATGGAAAGTATTCTGCCAATCGAGATGAGAAAAATACCTGAGTAATCCTTTTTTTGTTATTTTTAATCTGTATCGATAAACAGGAATACTCATATCGACATTTGCCCTTGTCGGATCTATAGGCTTAACATCAAGTACGTGTTGAGCCGCTTCTGATGCCTTATAAGGTTTTGCTAATACTTTTTTGGTTTTTAAAGAAGAACAGACACCACAATTTACGCAATTATGCTCGCAAGTTTTTTGTAAATTAAATTCATTTCCTTGCATCATTGCAAGTTCGTATTCTTTCTGTAGCCACTCTTTTGAAAGTCCTACATTTACAAAATCCCAAGGCAATATATTTTCTAAATTGTATTCTTTCTGCGCAAGTTTTGATAGTGAAAATCCGCATTCCTCTGCCGTTTCTGCCCATACGTCTTTGTTAAAATACTCGCCCCAAGCATCTAAGTAACACCCTTTTTTATAAAGTGAATAAATATAATTACAAAGAGAAGTATCACCTCTTGTTAAAACAGCCTCTATTTGAGAAACAGAGCTTTCGTGATAATTGATTTTCAATCCTTTTATGTGTTTTGTTTTTTCTTTTAAGTACCTGATATGTTCTGAAACTACATTCAAATCCATTTGTCCGCACCATTGAAAAGGTGTAAACGGTTTTGGCACAAAAATTGATACTGTACAAGTTAATTCAAGACCGTAATTTAAACCTAATTCTTGTTTTATTTGCTTAGCACGATATTTAATTTTTCCAAGAAGCTCCGCCATCTCATCCATATCCTGCATTGTTTCAGTAGGAAGTCCAGCTATAAAATAAAATTTAATCTTCCCCCAACCGTTTTTATAAAGGGTTAAAACTGCATCTAGAATTTGTTCCTCAGATATATTTTTTTTAATAACATTTCTAAGTCTTTGACTTCCTGCTTCAGGTGCGAGCGTCATGCCTGATTTGCGTACTGATTGCATTAAATTTGCAAGTTCTAAATTAAATCCGTCTATTCTTTGACTCGGAAGTGATACGTTAATTTTACGTTTGTTAAAATCAACTGATAATTCTTTTATAACTTCGTTAATATTGACATAGTCGTTTGAGGATAAAGAAAGCAGTGAGTATTCATCATATCCTGTGTTGTTAACCAATTCTTTTGTAATTTTAATTATATCTTCCGCTTCACGTTCTCTTATAGGTAATGTAACATGCCCCGGCTGGCAGAAACGGCACATTCTTCCGCACCCTCTTCGAATTTCAACTATAGCTCTATCATGAACGGAACTTGAAAATGGTATCGGATAAGCTGTTGATGCATTTTCTAAATTTAAATAAGCTATTCGCTTATTTACCTTTTTATTAATTCCTTTCCCCCAACACCCTTCAATATTACATAAGTCTTCAATTATCTGTTTGCGGTTTTTCCCTTCTAATTTACCCTTTTCCAAGATTTCGCAAACCTCAACCATCATATCTTCGCCATCACCAATACAAAAGACATCAATAAAATCACTTAGCGGAAGCGGGTTAAAAGCACAAGGCCCGCCTGCAAAAACAATGGGTTCATTTTCTTTTCGCTCACTATTTTTTACACCTACACCCGACATTTCAAGCATTTTTAACACAGTAGGATATGAAAGTTCGTATTGAAGCGAAAAACCTATTCCATCAAAGTCTTTCAGCGTTCTTTTTGACTCTACGCCATATAAGAATTCTGGCTTAAAATCAGGTTCGGGAGCATAGGCTCTATCAGCCAGAAAGGGGTAAATATATTTTGATTTTTCTGTTTCATTTGTAACCTGACGTTTATACGAGTTTACTCTATCGTAAATAATTCTCACGCCCAAGTTACTTATACCGATTTCATACTTATCAGGAAAAACAAACGCAAACTTTACGGATGAACTGTTCCAATCTTTGTTGTAGGATAAAAACTCTCCGCCTACATATTGATACGGTTTTGTTGCATTAAATAAAGCATCGTGCTGATTTCTGAAAAAACAAGTCATATATTAATGATACAACCCTAAAGATTTTGCAATTGTAAACTTTTGTAACAAATTAAATAAAATGTGAAATTTATCAGTTCGAACATACTTTATATATATGTAAGACATAAATAATACGAAACACATAACACAACCTTTCATACAACCTACACACTAACCTTCTACACATGAGGAATTATTAAAAAAAATTCCAAACCCTAATCTTTCAGACTAGGGTTTTTTATTTTGTTTTACTTTACTAGAGTTGTTATTTGTAGTAAGATTAATGGGTAAAGGAAGATTTTAGAGAGATGGGTTATAAAATATTATCAAAAAAAGAGATTTGTCCTAATCAATTTGAGATTACAGTAGATGCACCTTACGTTGTAAGGAATGCAAAGGCAGGGCAATTTATTATATTTAGAGCTGAAGAAAACGGAGAAAGAGTACCGCTTACTATTGCAGATGTTAATAAAGAAACCGGAGCGTTAACTCTTGTATTTATGGCAGTCGGATATTCAACAAAAAAACTTGCGGAACTTAATGTGGGTGATGAACTTGTAGATATCGCAGGTCCTTTAGGTCAGCCGACTCATATAGAAAAGTACGGTACTGTTGTTTGTCTAGCAGGCGGTTATGGCGCTGCACCATGTTATTTAATTGCAAAAGCTTTTAAAGAAGCGGGCAACAAAGTTTATATGATAATGGGTGCTAGAAATAAAGAATTAATTTTTTGGCAAGACAAAATGAAGGATGCTTGCACAGAACTTTTTATTACCACTGATGACGGAAGTTTAGGTGAAAAAGGATTTGTTACTCAGGTTCTTGAAAGAATAATGAATCAAGAGAAAGTCGATTATGCAATTGCGGTAGGTCCTATGCCTATGATGAGAGCGGTTGCTAATCTTACAAGAGATAAAGGAATCTATACGGAAGCAAGCATGAATCCGATAATGGTTGATGGAACGGGCATGTGCGGAGCTTGTAGATTGACTGTCGGCGGAAAAACAAAATTTGCGTGTGTTGACGGACCTGATTTTAACGCTCACGAAATTGATTTTGATGAGGTTATAAACAGAACTAAAATATACAAAGATCAAGAACGCAAAAGAGATGAAAATTGTAATTTATTAAAAATATAGGAGAATACAGATGGCGTCAGATGAAAAAGCAATACCTTTATGTCCGCTTATGAGCGTAGGTTCACAGGTTGAGATTGTATGTATGCAGGAAAACTGCGCTTGGTACCTTAAGAACTATAAAATATGTTCTGTATATATGATGGCGCATAATTCAATGCTTGATGTACAAGCTAAACAAAAAGCAAGGCAGGCTCAACAACACTAGACATCAATAGAGACAGAAATAATCGGTCTTAATTAATGTGTTAATATCATAGGTCGGGTTTTAACCCGACATTAGTTTTTTAACGGAGAATAAGTAATGAAAAATACAGTTGTAATAGGCGCTCAGTGGGGAGATGAAGGTAAAGCTAAGATAACTGATTTGTTAGCTCAAAAAGCTGATTTAATAATAAGATACCAAGGTGGTTGTAATGCCGGACATACCGTTGTTACAGGTGGTCAAACATATAAATTCCATCTTATTCCTTCAGGAATTTTGTATGACAAAGCTGTTTGTTTTATTGGTGCCGGAACGGTTATTCATCCAGAATCTTTTGAAAAAGAATTTAATGAACTTAAAGCACAAGGCGTTAATTTTAAGAATTTAAAGATATCACCGCTTGCTTCTATTACAATGCCATATCATATTGAGGTTGACGGTTGGAGTGAGGCTAACTCAGGGAAAGGTAAAATCGGTACAACTAAACGTGGTATCGGGCCTACTTATACTGATAAAATGCAAAGAATAGGTTTGAAAGTTCAAGATTTGTATTCATATGAAGCTTTATCAGAAAAACTTGATATGATACTTCCGATAAAGAATAAGCAGTTGGAAAAAGTATATGGACTTGAACCATATACAAAGGATTGCATAATTTCTCTATGTGAGAAGTATGCAGAGTTATTCAGACCTTATGTAGCATTTGATTGGCAAGATATGCTGAACAGGTATAAAGATAAAACAGTTCTTTTTGAAGGCGCACAAGGGGTAATGCTTGATATAGATTACGGTACTTATCCTTTTGTTACAAGTTCAAATCCTATAGGTGGCGGTGCTTCAACAGGAAGCGGATATGGACCAACTATGATACAAGAGGTTGTGGGTGTATCAAAGGCTTATGTAACCCGTGTTGGGGAAGGACCTTTTGTTACGGAATTAACAGATGAAACAGGAAAGAAAATTCAAGATATAGGGCACGAATTTGGTGTAACAACAGGTCGTCCGAGAAGATGCGGTTGGTTTGATGCTGTTATAATGAAGTATGCGGTTCTTGTTGGCGGAATTACAAATGTTGCTCTTACTAAGATTGATGTATTTGATACATTTGATGAGATTAAAATTTGTACCGCATACAAAGATTGCCGAAATGATAAGGTTTACACTTCATACCCTACAGATGTATTTATACATAAATATTTAGAACCTATTTATGAAACAGTTGAAGGGTGGAAAACATCATTGAGTGATATCAGAAGGTATGAAGATTTACCTGAGAATGCAAAGAAATACATAGCAAAAGTAGAAGATTTAATCGGTGCACCAATAGGAATTATAAGTGTAGGACCTGATAGAGAACAGACTATATTTATTAAATAATAAAAATGCTCGTTTTAATTCAGGTGTATTTTTCCCCGTTTTAAATATTTGGTGCGTATAAATGCATCTTAATCTTTTTATTTTATGTATTTTGAGATTTTATTTACCCCTGTCGGCTTTGCCAACGATAACTTTTCCTAAGTATCTAAAGAACATACCAATTTCCCACAATAGATTTTGGTGTTTAATATAGTATAAATCGTATCCGACTCTTTGCTCGGGAGTAGGTTCATTTACGTTTAATTGCTGCCAGCCGCACCATCCGGGGCGAACCCAATTCCTGCATTCCCAAAATGGGATGCTTTCTTTATTTTCGTAATAAACTTCTTCTCTAACAGGTCGTGGACCGACAATGCTCATATCTCCTCTTAATACGTTTATCATTTGAGGAATTTCATCAATATGAAATTTTCTTAAAATTTTGCAAAACGGAATTATACGATTGTCATCGGATTTAATTTCATTCAAATCGTCATCAAAATTATCATCTACTTTATCTTGGTACATAATTCTGAATTTAATCATTTTGAACGGTTTCCCGAATTTACCCATTCTTGTTTGAGTAAAAAATATAGGTCCTAAATCGGAGAGTTTAATTCCGATTGCTGCAATTATTGATAGAGGTAAAGTTAAGATTAAAATAGCAACAGACGATATAACATCACAAACCCGTTTTAAGAATGCATATAAAAGTGCTTTTCTTCTTACACAATCATAGAAAAGCCAATTAACTGACATTTTTGATACAAGATATTTGTGAGTAATTTTTTCATAAAATCTGTACATTCTCCAAACTTTTACCCCCAAAGGAATTCCTTTAACAAGGTCTGTTAAAATATCAGAATCCATACGGGATTTTACTGCAACGATAACCAGCTTAACGTTATTGTCTTTTATAACTGCTTCAGAATCACAAGTAAGCCCCAGTATATTTATAGAAGCATCTTCATCTTCAATAGAGTTCATATTATCATCTAAAAATCCGACTACATTAAGTTTTAATTCCGGTCTTTGTTTAATCTCTTCTGCAATAAGTTTTCCGTCTTGCCCTGCGCCTACAATTAAGACATTTTTGGTACGTCTTAGTTTATTTGCTATAGTGCAAGTTATTCTTGTTACGGACATTAATATATAAATTAATATTGAGTTAAATACAATAAGGATTATAGCCATTGGCTCAGAACCGAATAAAAATGCAATAGTAGTCATAATTGCAAGTGATATTGCCATTCCTTCAAATAATGTGTAATAACTTTTTGCGCCTCTTAAAGAGGAATAAATTTTTTTAGAGGCTAAAACGCAAAGTGTAATTATTATTGCACCTAAAACGATTAATGACAAAATTTTTCGGCTTGGCAAAAAAGCAGAAAACATTGTGTAGTAGACGAGTCCTGTTATTAAAGAGTCAATAAAACCATAAATATAATTCATACAATTCAAGCTCCTGATAAAACACCTGTAACCTTTGTAATTATATCATATTTAAAAATGTTTTGCACAAATAATCTTTTTTTAATTTTATGGTATAATAGTTTGGGATGAGTGTTTATATTATATGGAGGGAATTATGAAAAAGCTTTTAACATTATTATTTTTATTATCATTTTTAGCAATGACATCACCTGTATACGCAGGAGGAACTCATGGTACAAACGGAACAGTTTCTGCAAAATCAATAGGTGCCGGCCTTTTGTCTCTTATTATTTGGCCGGGAATAGGTCAAGCAATAAATGACCAAAGCTTCGAAAAAAATGCAACGCATGCCGTATTAGGCATAACCGGTATTTTTAGAATTTGGTCTTGTTATGATGCCGTTGTTGACAGAGAAGGCGGTGTTTGGCATAACAGAATATAGTATAGAATTTAGAAAACGACAAAAAAAAAGAACCGCAAACGCGGTTCTTTTTTTTGTCGTTTATATTAAACTATTCGTCCATACTCTTTAAGTATAATTCTTCAATTAAAACGCAAGCGTCTGCTGCTATAGCGGGAGCAAAAATTGCACCGACGGCACCAAAATATTTTGCACAAACAAATAAGAATATATAAATAACTATTGGGTGAAGATCCATAAACTTACCAAATACATAAGGTTTAACAAAATTGTTTTCTGCAAATTGTGCAAATAAAAAGATTGCTGTAACTAATATAACGATAGTCCAACCTAATTTATATGTAACAGCTATGCAGACAACTAAGGCAATTGCAGGACCAACAATCGGAACAATATCTAAAACTGCTGAGACACATCCTAATATAACTGCAGAATCTACACCCAATAATAATAGACCTACAAGAACGATTATACCAACGCTTGCTGATGCAATGAATTGACCTGATACAAAACTGCTAAGTTTTTGTTCTGATATCAAAAAGATTTCTCTCATTCTTTCTCTTGAATTTTTAGGGAAAAATCTCATAATAGCATTCAAAATTTTATCTCTGTCAACTATTAAGAAATACGTAAAGATTAATGCTACGAACAAATATAACCCGCCTTTAGAAATACTTGTAATTGATTCAATCAAACCGCCGGATTTTGCGAACTCTTGAACAACAGGTGAATTCATAATAAAATCTTCAACTTTATCAACATATTGAGGGTATTGAGCAGCCAGATGTGCAAGTTCACTACCTCCAATAATTATAATTGGTAAGAACATAAGTAAAAGACCGCCGATAAATCCGCCAAATACTATTGCTGCGGCAACATTTCGGTTACATTTTTTTTCTAATTTGTCTACCAGAGGGTTTAATGCACAAGCTATAACATAGGTAACAAAGAACATCAAAGCAATATCTGTTATTGTAAACAAACAAATCCCGTAAATGATTACACCCAGCAAAAATATAATATTCTGCGAGTTTCCGATTTTTTGAAACATGTTTTCCATATAAATCTCCTATCATAATTTCCATATTGTATAATAGCATAAAATAATTTTATGTAAATTTATGTATCTTTTGTGTGTTTTTATTCTTTTAAATAGTATACAATATAACTTATATGAAAAAGGTTCTTAGTGTAACATTAATATCTATATCATTATTTTTGATTTTATTGTATTTGGGAATTGTTATTTTGTTGCCTTGTGTAGTTAACAGTCCAGCAGTAACAAATAAAATAGAGTCTTTAATTTTCGATAAAACAGGAGCGGAAACAAAGATTGCGGGATTAAATTTAAAAATATCACCAAAACTGGTTGCTGTTTTAAATATTGATAGTATAAATGCAACAAATAAGGATGTTTCTGTTGTTGATATAAAAAATGTTTCAATAAACTCTAAGTTGTTACAAAAGAAATTGACATTAGTAAGTGCAAACAGTATATATATAAACGGCAAGATTTTAAAACAATTTAAAAAAGAAAAAAAGAAGAAAAAAGGTAAATTAGAATTAAGAAAACTTCCTGAAATTCATATACGGAATTTAACTTATGAATCAGATAAAGTAATGCTTTGGGGAGAAAATGTCAATGCGGAAAATGATTTGATACGCTTAAACGTAAGAATAAAAACCCCATACTTGAAAGAGACAATAAAAATAGGATATTCAGGCTCATTGCAAAAGTTAGAAAAGGAACTTAAGGCAAACAAATTTGAAATAACTCTTGGAAATTCTCATTTGTATTTAGATGGAACACTGGTTAATGAAGATAAAATACCAAATATTTCTATAAAGGGTGAAAAACTTCCTGTATCGGAGATTATGCCAATATTATTGCATTTTCAGAAATCCTTGGACCCTTCTAAAAAGTTTATTGAAAATTTTAAAAACTTTAATGGAACAGTTAATGTAAATTTAAAATTAAATAAAGAAGGTATTATCGGAACATGTACGGCGAAGGATTTAAGTGCAAATGCTGTATGGTTTGATATTCCTCTATTTTTTAAAGAAGCTGTTTTTAATTTTAGAGGACAAAAGGTTGACTCAATTGCAGAGGGTGTATTAGGAAGAGAAAAGGTAATACACACTCTTAATATCACTGATTTACTAACTCCTAAGAAAAAAGAAGTTATCGGAACAATGAAAACAACTCTTACCCAAAAATTTGATTATGTTCCGAATCTAACTATTTTAAATTCTGTTAATATTAATTTAGTTTATAAAATAAAACTTAGAAAACCGGATGTATATTACCATATTGATATTCCTGCAAAAAGCGACTTAGTTTATAATTCTTTTTATCTTGGACTAAGAGAATATAATAGAAAAATATATGCTAATACTTTTAAAGATGATAATGATTTGTATTTAAAGAATTATAAATATTATTACTTGAATTCTAATAAAGAAAATATTATCTTATCCGGAGACGGTTTATTTATAAAAAATATAGACAAAAAAGAACCTGATAAATTTATTCCTCAATACATAACCTGTTATACAAACGGATATGCTCCAATCTCCGTAACAGGTTCTTTCGGAGAAAAAGTAAGGGGTGGCGAATTTAAAGGAGATTTAAAATACGATTTTAAAACTAATCAGGTTTTAGGAACTTTTGATATTGTTAAAGCCAGACATAAAGCCTTCCAGATTAACCAAGCACATGTTATTTCAAAAAATGGCATGTTAAATGTAACGTCAAACGGATTGTTTAATGGTGAAAAATATTCAGCTGAGTTGAAGATGAAAAACAATATTGAAGGTGAGAATTTAGTTTATAATATGAAACTGTTTTTAGACAAACTTGTTTTTGAAACAACGCCTGATACAAACAAAAAGAGTAAAAAAATAGATTCAAAAGAATTATCAAAAAAAGTCAAGGATATAGCAATTACAATTAATAATTGGGAAATTGTGATTAATGAGATAAAAAGAGATAAGTTTGTACTTCAGGATGTGAAGCTTATAGGAAGTATGAAAAATAATATATTTGATTTTAATATGAAAGATTTAGCTTTTGCTGACGGTATAATACATGCAAAAGGAATTTACGATTTTACTAAAAATATATCCAAAATGACATTTGAAGCTAAAAATATTAATTCAAATAAAGTTGCTGAGATGACACTCAATCTCCAAGACCAAATTGAGGGAATAGCTAACGCAAAAGTTGAACTAAACGCAAAAGATATGTTCAGGTTTTTAGATGCTCATTGTATGTTTGAAGTAAAAGAAGGCTTTTTACCAAAACTTGGCGATACAGAGTTTATGATTAAAGATACAAAATATAAAATATCTCAAATAACAAATTTTGATTTAACTCAAAAAGATATGATGAAAGATGACATAAAAGGTGCGTTTGATGTTCATAATACAGAAATAAAAAATATTGAAATGACAACGTGGCATGAATTGTCGGCAATGTATTTGGAAGGCAATTATGAAATGGAAAAACAAATTGCTGATTTACAGTTATTCTGGAATTACAGCAAAGAAGCTCCCAAAGGGATAAGAATATTCGGTGTTCCTTTAAGTTTAATTCTAAAAGTAGTATTCCGACCTGAGCACTCAAGTGGACTGTACCAGCAAAAAATGGCAAAAATTCCCAGAATTAAAGCAGATAAAAAGAATTCAATTTATTACAGGGTTAAATTAAACGGTGATATAAATAATAACAAAATTAACTTGGTAATGAAAGAAATAAGATAATATGATTTCTTCATATTGAGAGTATTTTAGGAGTTTTTACGGAGCAATTTGAGAATTTCCCTGAACATATGCCGGCTATATATGATTTGTGTACATTCGCATGCAGGTTGATTATAATTATCAGTATTAATGATTATTTTCATGGGGCGGGGTGGGAGAAAAAAGAACCAGATAATTTGGATTATGATTAATTGAAATTTGCAACCTTCAAAAATATTTTTTACATTAACACATTAACTCTATTTTAATTACATTTCAAGTCGCTGAACATCTTCTTAATATCTTTTAATAATAATTATGCAAAAAGCAGTTTGCCAAACGCTCTCTACATTATAGGCTGATTTTTGGAAAATTTGTGAGTTGAAAACTATTGATTTTTCGTTCAAAATCTGCATAATTATTACGAAGAAATGTAAATAATTACCATTTTACTATGCTTAATGTCCAAAGATTCACAAAAACATTAAAAAAGTTAAAAAATGAGAATGAACTCATAATCCAATTAATACGATAATTATTGAATAATAAAGGGTAATTCTATTCCAATATAACTGGGCAGAATGATGTTCTTGTTTTTACTACTCGCCAGCTTGACGGACAAGTTACTGTTTTATCTGTAGGTAAATTTTGATAATGTAATATATATTTTTTTGTATTTTCTCTTTTAGGTTCTATAAGATATTCCAACCCATTTTGTACATCTAAATTACTTAAACTATATGCATAATTAATAACATATCCGTATTTTACATGGTTTTTGTATGGAATACCATAATGTTGAATTAAATTGCTTTGTGTTGGATTTTGAATAATTTGATTTTGATATTCAAATCCTCCGACAGAATTTAATATAATATTCAATAGACAATGCTGATGATGAATTTTATAAGCAATCAGATTTAATTTTAAACTTCTGTAAGGATGCAAGTAACATTTTCATGAAATCTTCTCCTTCAGAAAAGAGAACCATTTGTGAAATTATAGGTTCGAACTTTATAGCGAATGCCCAGAAAATAGATATAACACTGTATCCTATCTTCTATGACATAATTGAAATGAATCGTTTAGGTCATTCAAAAAATACAAGGTTCGAACTTTCTGAATGGGGTTTATTGATGACATTTGAATTGTAATTAATCAGCCTATGTTAGCCGACACGTTGGGGTTATAGCGATTTTATACGAATTGACTGTAATGTAACGAAACTGCTCTTTTTGTCCGCTTTTTGTCACGAAAAAATCCCGTATAAATCCAAGCAAATCAATATAACTCAAACACACTCTATATAATAGCAATGACAAGTTCAGGACAAAAAGTCCCATTTAAAATGCCAATTTTTGAAGGCGGAAGCAAGCCGGAAGTGTTTATCCAATTTAAATAGTTGTGAAAATTGCTGCCAAAATACATTACGTAATAACTAAAAATAGCTATAAAATATATCGTTTTCAGTCAAGAATTTATTAAAAAATTGTGATTTGTTTCTCAAACGAGTCTTCTATTTTTGCGATAAAAGAACTTACATCATTTTTTAAACTCAGAACTTCTTCTTTTGATACTTCAAATTCTATATCATCCTTTGTTGTACCATTTCTATGAACAATATCATGGCGTTTTTCAATTGCTTCCAGTAGTTCTTTGTTTAAACAGAATTTTATATTAAAAGCATTTCTATACAATCCATCTACTTTTTTCAAATTATGCCACATTTTACCTGACAAATATTCTTTGATTTTATTATTTATAAAATCAAAATCTTCGTTTATACTTTTTAAACTATACTTTTGTTCATTTATTTCCTTATTTTTCATAAGAAAGTTATTAATATATATATTTGAATTAAATAGTTTTATGATAAAAGTGTCTTTTAAATATGTTTCCATAGCCGTAACAATTGCTACAAAAAGCATTTTAAAAAAAGAATTTTTTAATTCATTCTCAACATTCAAGTCAGCTAATTTATTAATTTGTTCTATGTAATTAATGAAATTTTGATAAGGTTCTTTTACTGTATATTCATAATCTTCATACCAATCATTTGTCGGTTTTGCCGACCATTCTGTGCATTCATAGTTTAATTCATCAATTAATTCATCAATGACACCTTCAGGGAAAACACTACTATATTCATTTTTTAAAATGTCTTCTGTGTCATAAGGACCACCATAAATATATTGATATCCACCTTCACGTCCATCATAAGGACATTCTTCTGCAGGATTTTCATATTTCGAAAAAAACCAATCCCTCATTATTTCTTTTTGCTTATTTCTAATTTCAAAATCTTCATTATACATATTTTTAACCCAACTTTATATTTTAAAATTTTTTATAAATAAAATTGTTTTTTCTAATATATACAAGGCTTTTTCAAAAGTTATTATTTCATCTTTTGTTCCATAACACATTGATGCAACGAAGTCGGAATATTCTTTTTTATAAACTTTATCTTCTGTCAATTTATTAAGAGTAATTTTTATAAATTCCGGCAAGGTGTAATTATTATCAAAGCCGCCACGACCTTTATCAGCATCAAAAGATTTCTGCAAAAGTTCAACAAAATCTTTTGTATAAAGCATATCTTCTAATGCTGCTATATCATGCAAATGACGAACAATAGTAGGATCATTTTGTTTTGAATGCAGCGGTTTTGTTCTATCCTTAATATAAACCCGCCACATTAAAGCACTAAATTTGTTTGCAATAACTTCAATAGGCTGAATACAATTAACCTTAGTCGGTTCTTCATTAATAAATTTGCCGATAAAAGAATTTATTTCACATTTTGTACTTGGTAAAATTAAATTTTCAAAAGTAAATTCTGCTTTTATATTCGGTCTTAAATTAGAACCCTCATACAGTTTTTCATACTCAATTTCAAAGCTGAAAAAGTTATTTTCATTCCCCTTTTTAACTGATTTCGGAATAATTTGATAATCTTCTTTATTATCAAGTTTTTCCAAAATGAAATTACAAAAAGCTTTCTTTTCTGCTCTTGTAAAAGGGTTTTCGGTGTGAACTCTAAAATCAATATCTTCGGAAAATCTTTGGATTTTATTATAAGCCTTTGATAAACAAGTTCCGCCGGAGAAAACTATTTTTAAATCGGGATAATTTATTTTGCTGATTTCAGATAAAACTTTAACGACATAATAATCTTTTTCAACAAACTGCGGAGCTATACCATATTCTGAAGAATAGTCATTAACTATATTTGTAATATTTTTCTTTGTTTCTGACGGTTTCATAAGTGATATAAACTCCGTTAAATCCGATTTTCCTTAAAATAGTTCCTTTTATTGCGATAACTTTCCCGTTTGGAATCTGTGTTGTCTTGCCTTCATTATACCACAGTTCATAACGGCTTGGCAGAACCTTAATATGAAGTTTTTCTGCAACGGCTTTGCCTATTTCAGTCAAATCAATCTGCGGAATAATTTTACCCGTTAACTTTGATTCTTTTGCTTTAACATATACACCTTGCCCGACTTTCATAATCAAGTTTTTAGATATTAATTTTCTGAGTGCACGCATGACCTGATCTCTATCAGACAAATCTAAAAAATCCGGTAGCATAAATACGAAGTCCTTTGACTTCTTTATACGATATTGAATTCTTTTTTCTAAGATATCTGAAATTGGCATAGTTTTCTCGCTTTTTATTTATAAAATACGACATTATATATTTATATTATACGATATATTAAATAATTTTTAAAGTGTCAGGAGTAAATATATTTAAAGAAAATTAACAATATAATAAAATATACGAAGTATAATTTTATTATTAAACGAAATTACTAAATCTTAAATCATCAAAAATATAATTAGTTAAATCAAGTTCTCGTTTTATTTTATAAAAATCTTTTCTTATTTTTCTCTTTAAGGATTTCTTTTCTTGTTCACTACCTGTTAAAATTGTGTTCAAAGGCTGTTTTAATGTAATCAAATTTTGAATAATCAGGGTAAGGTATGGATATTTTTTATTTGTAATTTTAAAAAGCTGTGTTAATTGCTCCGGTGTCAGAATTTGTATTTGTCTTTTAGGAATATTTGCTATTCTTTTTACTTCAAAAATACAGGTTTTATCTATATAACCCTCATTTTGAAAATGTTTTATTATCTGATTTAAAAGAGTCAGAATGTTTTTTATTCTGCGTTCAGATATTTGTTTGTGCTGCATACACTTTCTGAAGCTCTCAACATCAGAAACAGTAATATCCTTAAGTACAAAACCTTTAAAATACGGAATAATATGAGCATTTATAAATGTTTTGTAGGCTTTAACTGTATTTTGTTTTATATTTCGGCTTTGACTTACATTTAAAAATGAAATACAGGCATCCGTTACTGTAATATCTGAATTTTTACAAGGAATATTTTTATCAATAATCTTGAATGTATCTTTAGCTTTTGCTGTTTCAATGTATTCAAACTTATTCCCACAAGGCTTTATATTTTCCGACTTTTGTAAAAAAGTTCCGGCGGTATTAGTATCAATCGCGCAAAACATAACTATATCTTCAAGAGTAAATGTTTTTAACCTTTTTGCGACTTTCAAAATTTTATCCACCTAATACCTCCTGTGCTATATTTTCATCAATCTGCGTTAATCCGTTTGCTTGCGCCACTTTTTCAAAAGCATCAATTGTATTTACAATTTGCCTGAAACTTTTGGCTTTGTTATAGATTAAACACACCGCGTCTTTTGTAATTTCAATTTCCGAGATTTCTTCTGTAATCTGCCTGATATCAGCATATTCAAATTCGCTAAATTTGTATATTTCTGAAATTCTGTCAAATAAATGTGTATGTTTTTTGAATTTGTGTTTTGCAAGCTGCATCCCAACCAGAATTATCGGAACACCTGTTTCATCGTGTAAATCTCTTAAAGTTTCTATTGTTCTAAAATCAGCAAGCAAATAATCAATCTCATCGACTATTATCATTTGTGGATTTGATCTAAGGGTATTAACGCATTGCCTAAAAATATCTGCCGTATAAAATCTTGGAATTTCATCAAGTTCTTTTGCTATTTCTTCCAGCAACCATTTTGGACTCATAGAGTTTGTTGCTCTGACATAAATTGCATCATGCTGTATTGAAAGATACAATGCCGTTTTTGTTTTACCAAGTCCTGCATTACCATAAACCAAACCGATTTTTGTGATATTTTCCGGTTTATTTTTCAGGTTATGAATAAGGTTAATAAACCCTTTAACATTTTTAGTCTTTACAAAAACTGGTTTCATATTCTTTAAACTCCTTTGATTCTTTATATGCTGTAAGCCAAATTCTATCATCATTACAGGTACAGCCATACTCCATCAGGTACTCATATCTTTCTCTGCTTGTTTTGAATAATGGTTTTACCGCAGGATTATATTTTTCAGGCTTTGCTTTTTTAATCTCAATTTTAGTAATTATAGGCGTGGGTAAAAGTGTCTCTTCGTTTTTATCCATTTCACATTCCAAAATTTCCAAATCTTCAATATTTAAAAACTCTTTGCAAGCCTTTATTGTCTTATTTTTAAGTTGTTTTTGTTTTTGAATTTTTTGCTTGTAATCCTCAATATCCTTAATTTCACCTGTATAATGAGCAAGCGGATGAGTCAGGGTAATCCTGTCTGCTCTGCATAAAAATTTACCGGTGATTGTGTAGACATTAATATAACTCAAATCAAACAGACTGTATTTTATGATTACTTTCTGCCTCAAACCATAAAGTGCATCATTGTAATAATCAGATTTTAAAAACCTTATTCCCTGACTTGTAATTGTTTTAATCTCCTGTGCCAGCATTAAATCATCCAGTTCTCTTGGGTTTATTTCCTGTCTTTCAATGCTATTAAGCATTTCCTGAATCGTTTTTGATTTATCATTCGGACACGTCAGAGAGTTTTTATACTCAAGCCAACTGTTTATCATCTGAATTGTCTGCTGAATTGTGGGGGTAAATTCGTGGTGTATTTCACTATGGAATTTTTCATTTCGGTTGAGTCTAGCGGGTTTACTTTCTATACTTGTTCCGATATAACTTGGAAGCAGCTTTTCAAAACTTTCCTGCATTTCCAAGAAAAACCGCTCTATTACTTTAGCTCTTGCGTTATACGGATTTGCAAAAACTGTTGTTATACCAAGTTTTTCATAAATTCCTTTTAAGCCTATCTCGTCGAAATTAGTACTTCCGACAAAATATTTACCCCTGAAGGCTCTACCGTTATCAAGATATACAAACTTTGGAATTTTACCCAGATTTAAAATGGCATTCCTTAATGCGGATGCGATATTCTGCGTGTTTTCTTCTATCATTATTTCATATCCGACTAAAGCTGTTGATTTCCAATCTAAAAACCCGATTAATGTTGCTCGGCAGGGTTTGCCTGTAAACGGATTTATTACCTGAAAATTTAATCTTTTCCCGTCAGCAACCAAAACTTCTCCAACATTAATTTTTGAAATATCCCTTTTAATATGCGGAATAACTTCTTCTTTCAATGCTTTTTCGCCGTCACGCAACAAAGTCCATTTATCAAAATAATTTGCTTTGTACCAGTTGGCAAATTTTCTGAAAGTTGGAGGAGCAGGAATATACTCTACACCATGAGTTTTTAAAACATATTGCGTTAAAGATATAGCTTTTCCGATACTGAATTTATTCGGATGCAAAAGCAGTTTTAGAAATATCTGCTTTTCGTGTTCTGTTAGACAAGTTCTGGAATAATCTTCATAGTGGTAATTTGGAATTAAGAGTTCATAATTATTGCTGTTTCCTAAAGTCCGTTTCCACCTTTGAAGTGTGCCGATAGAAACATTTCCAAGTTTTGCATAAATCTCAGGATACAAAACCTGTGCATTATACGCACTCAAAAAATCATTATCAAATTGTGTTTTATTTTGCTGATTTTTTCGTTCTTGTTTCCAAAGGTTCAATAAATCCAATCTTGCAAGGGCAATAATTTTTGCTTTATCGGGTTTATGAAAATTTGTTGGTGTCGGAAGCTGTTTAATCTCATAACTTGGAATAATTTTTGAATAATATTTTTCCTGAAGTTCCGGTTCAATGCTTGATAACAAAATCTCAAAACTCTTTCCGCCTTTGACAGTTATTTCTCGAGTAATATATTTACTCTTTGAGAGTCTGATTGCTCTGGTACTTACACCTTTGAGTTCTGCTAATTCTTTAATTGTAATGTATTTTTCATTATCCATACCACCATTAATGACTCTGAACTCGGAAGAATGGAACTGTTTCCGACTAGTTTTGTATCAATCGGACACACTTGCTTTCGGTCAAAAAAGAGTTAGAATGTGAGTACAAAAATCATTTACCCCAAAGGAGTTACCCCATGAAAAAAGAACTGAGAAAACAAATTGAACTGCTTGAACAAAAAATGTCCAAGAGCCCAAATAATATGAAAGATGGTGGAAGCCATTTTTTGTACCATAGAGAAAGAATGATAAGATTCAAAATGCTGCAGAAAAATATGCCACAAAAAATACTTGCCAAAAGATTAAATTTAACAGAAAGCTATATCTCAAAACTAATTACCGGCGAACGCTATAACAAAGATTTTGAAAGGTATATTATTCATGTTTTGGATATTAATTATTGCTGTATTTAATATTATTTATAACTTCCGACTTTTCTTCCGGATTTGTCATATTCAGTTATTCTGCCTGAGGAATCTTTTTTGAAACTTCCGGTCTTTTGTCCGTATTTGTCATAAGAAGTTGTAACACCGTTTGAATTGGTTTTATAACTGCCTACTTTGGAACCGTATTTATCATATTGAGTAGTTGTGGAGCCGTTTGTTTTATAACTTCCTGTCTTTGAACCATACTTGTCATAAGAATTATAACCAGATGAAGTTTGTTTTATGGTTCCTGTTTTACTGCCGTATTTATCATATTGTGTAATAGTTCTGTTTGAATTTTTATATGCTCCTGTCTTTTGTCCGTATGAATCATAAACATTTGTAGCAAGACAAACATTAACACCTAAAAATAAAATAAATAAAGTCAGAAACAGTTTTTTCATAGTTTACCCCTTTGTTATTATAACGAATTTAAGCCTATATAGTTCATATTATAAATTATTATTACGACATTTTCGGACATTAAAAACTATATGTCCGAATTTGACATATCTTTATAATATAATAAGGCTATGGATAAAAAACTTGAGCAACTAATAAATAAAGACAACACTTATTTTATACATTATGCAAGCAACGGCTTTTATAATGGTTCAAGCCCTGCTCCAAAAGTTTCTTGCATTGTTCTTTATAATTTAAAAAATGATAAGTGCATAAATTTCAGTATTTCAGAACATTTAGACAATGATTTAAGAGATATAGAATTAGCTGAATCTGAATTACTGACTGATTTTAATTCATTTGTAAATCAAAATTCTGAAATATCTTTTATTCATTGGAATATGACGGCAAAAGGTTTTGGTTTTAATGCAATTAAGGCAAGAGCAGAAGAATTATGTGTAGAATTCCCAATAATAAAAGAAGAAAATTTATTTGATTTATCTTCTTATGTTGCTTATGTTGCCGAAAAGAAATTATCAATAAAACAAATATTATGGTTTAATTCCTTGTTAATTGGTGATGATTATTTAGACGGAAAAACCGAAGCTGAATATTTTGACAAACGAAAATTCAAAGAAATATTATATTCTGTTGATTTAAAAGTTCGTGGCTTTGCAGATGTTGTAAAACTAATTCAGGAAGATAAACTTAAAATAGAAGCGCCGTATCAAATAAATGACGGTCTAACAAAAGAAGAAAGACGGCAACAGGCTCTTAAAATTGCAGCCGCAAGAGAAGAAATGCTTAGGGATATGGTAAATCATAATAAAAGAATATTAAATAAAAAAGAAAAGGCATTTGATGATTACTTAAAAAATGCAGATAAAGAAGTTAAGGCAGGTATTGACCGATATTTTGACAAAAACGGGATTGAATATGAAGAAGAATATTATCATGATGAGGGTATTTGCTTTTTTAGTTTTGCACATCCGATAATATCACTATTTGCAAATTGGTTTGCGAATAGAAAATAGGATGAGTTTATATACAGAATAATCTATTAGGTATTTTCATGCTAAGATAGGACTATGCAAAGTATGGATAAAGAGCAATTATCAAGTATAAGAGATAACGCAAAAAGGGGAACTGTATTTAACTTTTTGAAAAAAGTCATACAGGAAAATTTTGACAAGTATAACGACAAATCAAAATTAAAAATAGTTTCCGCATATTTTACCATATATGCTTTTTATGCTTTGAGAGATGAGTTAAAAAATAAAGTTTCGGAAGTTAAATTTATTTTGGGCGAACCCTCATCAGTTGAAAATTTAGGTCTAAAAAATAAGAGATTTAAAATATTCAAAATCCAAGACGAAAATATTACTCTTGATAATATTTTACAACAGAACAAAGTAGCAAAAGAATGTTATGAGTGGTTAAAACAGAGCAATATAGAAATCCGTACCGCACCGAAAAAAGATAATAAAAAGACTTTGATACATGGAAAAATGTACCATATAGAACAAGACCGTAATGACAGGGTTGTTGATGCCGTTGTCGGAAGTTCTAATTTTACAACTTGCGGACTTGGTATAAATGACTGTTCCAATTTTGAATTAAATACAATTATTGATAGTGATAACAGTAAAAAAGATTTAAAAGAATGGTTTAATGAACTTTGGACTGAAAATACAGAAGATGCTAAAAAAGAGATTTTAGCCTATATTGAAGCAATATACAAAGAAAATTCTCCGGAACAAGTTTATTATAAAACCTTATATCACTTGTTTGAAGAAAAAATTGAAAATAACGAACTTGAAGATATTGAGAAAAATAAAAAGTTTATTGAAACAAAAATATGGAATACCTTATACCCATTTCAAAAAGATGCCGTAAAATCCGCAATAAACAAAATGAATAAATACAACGGTTGTATTGTTGCCGATAGTGTCGGTTTGGGTAAAACATTTACCGCACTTGGTATAATTCAATATTTTATATGCAAAGGCAAAAATAGATGTTTGGTTTTAGCACCTAAAAGACTTGAAAATAACTGGAAAAAATTTGAAGAACATCACCCGAAAAATATATTTAAAGACGACAATTTAAGACTTAAATTTTTATCTCAATCTATGCTGACGGCAAAAGATATTGATAAAGAAATCAATTTTAACGATTTTGACTTAATTGTTATAGATGAATCCCATAATTTCAGAAACGCAACAGGAAGTAAAACCGACGAATACGGCAATATAACCAAAATTAGCCGTTATGACAAGTTACTTGATATTATCAAAAACGGCGAAAGAAAACCGAAAGTTTTGTTATTGTCCGCAACCCCTGTTAATACTTCCTTAAACGACTTAAAAAATCAAATAAGGTTTATTTCCCTTGATGATGATAAAGCCTTTGCCGAAACAATGCAAATCCCAAGTATTGAGGGAGCAATAAAGGTTGCGAATAAAAAATATGTTGAATGGGCGAAAGACGATAACAGAGATAAAAACGAATTATTGAATAACTTAAATGCTAATTTCTTCAAACTGTTGGAAGAATTAACTATTGCTCGTTCAAGAAAACATATTAAAACAGGGTATTCAAAATTCAAAGACGAAAAGACTTTGAACTTCCCGAGAAGAAAAAATCCTATAACCAAAACACAGTCAATAGATTTGGAAGATAAATTCCCGAGTTATAAGGAATTAAACGAAGAAATCCTAAAATATAAATTGTTTTTATTCAGACCGTCAAAATATGTAATTAGAAATCACGAAAAATACCAGTCTAAAAAACAAACAACAATGTCACAGGAAGATCGTGAAAATTACTTAATAGGAATGATGAAAATGGGATTTTTGAAGCGGCTTGAAAGTTCTATTGCTTCTTTTACTATTTCAATGAAAAACACTCTTGATAAAATTGATAACAGAATTTCTTTAATTGATAAATTTGAACAAAACAACGGTAATTCAAAAATTATGGTTGAAGATGCCTTATCAAGTGATTTTGCTGATGATTCCGAAATGTCAGACAATGAATTTATAATCGGTAAAAAAATGGAATACGACTTAAACGATTTAGATGTTCAAAAGTGGAAAAAAGAACTTTTAGAGGATAGAGTTCAAATTGAAAAAATTTATAATATGGCAAAAGTCATAACAAGTGATCGTGATAAAAAATTGTCGGTTTTAAAAACTATAATTACCGATAAATCAAAACAAAACAATAAAAAACTTTTGATATTTACAACTTACAGCGATACTGCAAGATATTTGTATGAATGTTTAAAAGATTATGTCAAAAATGATTTAAACTTAAATATTGCTCTTGTTTCGGGTAGTGATACAGTTTCAACATTTAATAATTTGAATAAGTTTGATGATATTCTTGAAAACTTTTCTCCGTATTCAAAATTGGGTGAGAAAAGACAAGGAAATGACCAAATTGATATTTTAATTGCAACTGATTGTATTTCAGAGGGTCAAAACTTACAAGATTGTGATGTTGTTGTTAATTATGACATACATTGGAATCCTGTTCGCTTAATACAAAGATTTGGTCGTATTGATAGAATTGGAAGTGTAAACGATTATATTCAAATGATTTGTTTCTGGCCCACGGAAGATTTAGAATCATACATACAGTTAAGAAACAGGGTTGAAGCAAGAATGATTTTGGCTGACGCTTCCGCAACGGCTGATGATAATCCGCTTGAAGAACAAAACGAGGAAGATGTTATCAAAAGAGATTTAACATACCGTGAAAAACAATTAAAGAAAATCATTGAAGAAAAAGGGTTAGATGATACTGAAAATTCAATACAAGATTTAAGTTTGTCAGACTTTTCACTTGAAGATTTCCAAAGCGATTTAAGTAACTTTATGGAAACAAGAAAAGACAGTTTGAAAAATATGCCGACTGGAATTTGTGCAATAACACCAAATACTGACAATAACGGCAATAAAATTGGAAATAGTGGTATTATATTCTGCTTAAAACAAAAAAATAATTCGCAAGAAAATTCAAAACTCAATAAATTACAACCGTATTATTTAGTTTATGTAAAAAATGACGGTTCAATTTTGTACACTTATGAAAGGTCAAGAGAGATTTTAGATATTTACAAAGCAATATGTTTAGGCAAGAGTGAGCCTGTTATGGAATTATGCAATAAATTCAATAACCAAATCCAAACACAAGAGGGAATGGAATTATACAGTAAACTTTTAAAATCAGCCATTAACGGTATTACGAGTTATTATAAAAACAATTTGTTTAATCAAAATTCGGGTAGAGGTGGAATGTTGCCGACAAGTGATAATCAAATAAAATCTGATGATGATTTTGAATTGATTACTTGGCTCATAATTGACGGAGAAAATTAATGACAAAAACTGAAATTAAGAACAATTTACAGGATTTTTCAAACAATAACTTTTTACAAAATTCATTAGATTTATTTTCAACATTAGGTTATACAACCAAAAGACAGTATGCAATATATTCTCTTGAAGAATTTAAAAACAGGTTTTTAACAAATTCTTTTAATGAAGATAAGTTAATGTTTTCTGAATGGAATAATGCACAGTTCTTATTTGAATTACAAGCAAATGACTTAAATTCAGAAGAAACAACAATAACAACTGAAATTGTTGATAATAAAGCAATAGAAACGTATTGGTTTTTCGCTATTGAATTAAAAGGCGAAAGCTATACTAAAAAACAACTGTCGGAAATAACAAGAGAAATAAATAAACAAAGACCTATTCCTGCATTTATTTTATTCAAATATGCTGATAAACTTACATTTTCAATTATAGACAGGCGATTAAATAAAAAAGATGATAATAAAGATGTTTTGGAAAAGGTTGTTTTAATTAAAGACATTAACTACACAAATCCGCACAGAGCACATATTGATATTTTATCAGACATTTCTTTCGAGAATATAAAAGAAAAGTTTAATGTTTCAAATTTTGTTGAACTACACTTAAATTGGCTAAAAGCATTAAGTGTATCGGAATTAAACAAAAGATTTTACACAGAACTTTCAAACTGGTTCTTTTGGGCTATGGATACTTGCCAATTATCAAAAGATAACACCGTTAAAGATAATGTAATGTTCGGCATAAGAATGGTTACAAGAATTATTTTTGACTGGTTTATCAAAGAAAAAGGACTTGTAAGTGAAAAGGTTTTTGATAAACAAACTTATTTAGACTTATTAAAGTCTGAATACAAAGAGCAGGGAGATTTATATTATAAGGTTGTACTTCAAAACTTGTTTTTTGGTTGTTTGAGTGTACCTA
This sequence comes from uncultured bacterium, assembly GCA_902775025.1. Lineage (GTDB taxonomy): Bacteria > Cyanobacteriota > Vampirovibrionia > Gastranaerophilales > Gastranaerophilaceae > CAG-196. The sequence continues at coordinate 30,537 of CACYKP010000003.1, forward strand.
TGAATGAAAGACGATTTAGAAAAAATGATTCTTTTCAAGGTAAAAATGCTGATTATAATATGAATATATACTATCGTTACGAAAGTTATTTTAAAGATAGTAATAAATTTTTAGAATTGGTTAAAAATATTCCTTTTGTTAATGGCGGTCTATTTGAATGTTTAGATGATAAAGACAATAACATTACTGTTGATTGCTTTACGGATAATGTTTCAAGAAATTTCTTAAAAATTCCGGATGATATTTTCTTTTTAGAAGACGAAAAAGTTGTTGACATATCATCACACTTTGACGGCAATAAAAGTTATAAAAATGCAAAAGTTCGAGGTTTATTCCCGATATTAAATTCATATAAATTTACTATTGATGAAACAACTCCGGTTGAGGAAGAAATAGCATTAGACCCCGAACTTTTAGGACGAGTTTTTGAAAATTTATTAGCGGCTCATAATCCCGAAACAAAAACAACTGCAAGAAAATCAACAGGATCATATTATACACCTCGTGAAATTGTTGATTATATGTGCGAACAATCATTAATTAACTATTTAAAAACAAAAGTTGAAAATCTAAATATTGAAAATTTAGATGATAAATTAGCAGAATTATTGTCATATTCCGAAACTCATTCATTTAACGATTTTGAGGTTGATGAATTAATAAAAGCTGTAAACGAAGTTAAAATTTTAGATCCCGCTTGTGGTTCGGGTGCTTTTCCTATGGGATTATTACATAAACTTGTTCATATATTATCAAAATTAGATCCTAACAATGAAAAGTGGAAATTAGAACAACTAAAAAATATAACTGACCCAACTATTATAGAAAATATAGAAGAAGAGTTTAAAAATAACAACCTTGATTATGGTAGAAAATTATATTTAATTCAAAATTGTATATTTGGTGTTGATATTCAGCCAATGGCAACCCAAATTTCAAGATTAAGATTTTTCATATCTCTCATTGTTGATGAAAAAGTTGATTTTGAAAAAGATAATATGGGTATATTTGCACTCCCAAACCTTGAAACAAAATTTGTTGCTGCAAATACATTAATTGGAATTGAATCACAAGAAGAACACTCATTATTGGCAAGTATGCTTGATGATTTAAAGAATCAATTAAAAGAATGTAGAAAAAAATACTTTAATGCGAAAGGCAGAAGTCAAAAGAAAAAATTAAGAGATCAAGATAAGTCATTGAGAGAACAAATTATAAATAGAGCAAAAGAATTAAATTTTGATATAAATAAAACTGCAAAATTAGTATCTTGGAATCCATACGCAAAAGATATTTCTTCAGATTGGTTTGATTCAAAGTGGATGTTCAATGTTGAAAAATTCGATATTGTTATAGGTAATCCGCCTTATGGACTGATTAATAAAAGACAGAATAAGGCAGAAACAATAGTTGTTACCGAGGACGATTATAATTTTTATAAAAATAGTGATAAATATGCAAGTGCAACAACAGGAGGCATTAATATATTCAGACTATTTATAGTAAAAAGTATAGATTTATTAAAAACAAAAGGTTCTTTTTGTGAGATTTTCCCACTCGCATTTGTTGCAGATTTAAGTGCTAAAAAATTAAGAGAAGATATACTTAAACACCATTGTATTACAAGTATTGAAGCATTTCCAGAAAGAGATAACGAAGCAAAAAGAGTTTTTAAATCTGCAAAAATTTCTGCTTGTATAGCAAACATTCAAAAGAGTATACCTCAAAAAGAGTTTTTTATTAGAATGAATGCTGAACCTTTTGTAGAATTAGATAAAGAAAAAGTTTATCTTGACTACGACAAAATTCTTCTTTTTGATTCGGTATATTATACAATTCCGTTGTTATCTAATGAAGATATAAATTTATTAACAAAAGTATTTAGCAAAGGGCAGAAATTGGAAACTTTTGCACATTGTTATACTGGTGAAATAGATTTGTCATTAAATGCAAACTTATTATCATTAGATAATAATTATAGTGAAATGATAAAAGGTGCAATAATTGACAGGTATATAAAACGAAAGAAAATGAGTCAAGGCGAAATTATGTATCTGAAAGAAGCGGAATATTTGAAAGATAATAATTCAAAAAAATCTAAACATCATTTCAACAAAAGAATTGTAATGCAGGGAATCACTGGTGTTAATGAAAAACATCGGCTTAAAATGACTATTATTCCGGAAGGAATTTATTGTGCTAATTCTGTAAATTATATAGTTTTCAATGAAGATAACAATGATGATATATATTTTGTTTTAGGTGTATTAAATAGCAAATTATTAGATTATGTTTTTAAAAAATTTAGTACAAACAGTAATGTTAATGGTTATGAAGTAGATGCTTTGCCTATTTGTTTATCTGATGAAAATTTAAAAAATTCTATATCAAAAAATGTAATTTCAATTCTAGATATTACAAAAACAGAAAATTACGAAGAAGATAAACAAAAAAAATTATCAGTTAAAATTTATGAAGACAAAATAGATATAATGGTTTATAAACTCTACGATTTAAGTTATTCCGAAGTTAAAACCATAGATCCAAATTTCTCAATGTCTGAACAAGAATATAAAAATTTCAAAATATAAAGAGGTAAAATGCAACAAGAACATAATTATATATATCGTTTTAGAAATTCACAAAAATTATTAGAGTTTAAAGAACTTGAAAATCAAGAAATATTTTTTTCTGATAAAGCATTTCAAAATGATGCCTTTGAAGGAAATATGGATTTATATTGGTCGGGCGATGAAGTTCTTTGGACTAATTTTTTTAACAATTATTTTATGAGTTTATTTTTAATTTTATTTTCTACAAGTAAACCAACTCTATTAACTGAAAAAGATATTAATATAAGACCATATAAAATTTTAGACAATATGTTACCAAAAGACCATGTGTTTAATAATCTAGTTCAATCTATATTTAATGATAATAGAGTAAAAAAGGTATTGGAATTTTTATCAACAGAATATAAAAAAATAAAAAAAGATGAACTATTGGTATATCTATCTTGTATCCATAAATATTTTTTATATAAGTTAATATCAACGACAGATTTAAAAAAATATATTGCAACTGAAATAGATTTTAATTCTGTTATAAATGTTTCTGAAACCAATAGTATTGATGTTCTTATGAATATTATTGAGAATAATAAAAATGTTGATAAATTAGCATTAAAAGAGAAACAAAAAATATTATGTTTTAAAAGTTTATTAAGCAATATGGATTATAGAAATATACTATACATAGAGAATATTTTTCCTTTTGACTATATTGAAAAACTAAAACAACTTACATATCCTGATTTATACATAAGTTGTTTTACTGATAATTGTGAACAAAATTCAATGTGGGGTAATTATGCAGATTATCATAAAGGCATTTGTTTAATGTTTCGTTCTGAAAAAAATAGCATATCATTAGAAAATTTGGGAGATAAAAACGGATACCATTCGTTTGAATTAAGAAAAGTAAACTATTCAGATAATTCAATAGAAATACCTTTTTTTGAATCATTAGGACAAAATACACATAATGAAACCACAAAATATTGGTTTTTTTGGAATAGCAATATGAGCAAGTTTCCACCAGTTCAAGAAATTAGAAACAATAAAAATACTTGGCGAAATAAATATCATACATTTATGGACAAACTTATATTAAGAAAAGATACATCTTGGGATAAAGAAAAAGAGTTAAGAATTTACGATTATGATATGTTATCCGAATTTAAAAATAATATTAATTTTCAAAAATATAGATATAAGTTTTCTGATTTGCACGGAATTATATTTGGTAAAAATACATCTGATGAGCATAAACAAAAAATTATTTCTATCATAAAAGATAAACTTGCAAAAGAAAAAAATGATAATTTTAAATTTTACCAAGCATACGACATAAACGAATTTGGGAAAGTTCAAAAATACGAATTAACCTTACTAAATGAATCTATAAGGACATAAGATTTTATTCTTTCACAAATTCCCAATGGTAGCCGTAGGAGGTTTTTTGTTTTCCACGACAACATTAAAATTTACTACAATTAAAAAATAAAGAAACATTTACAAATTCTCGACATATCCGATATTATGTTATAATTCTTAAATGAATAATATTGGCAATCATTTATTTGATAACATGTTTGATACAAAGCCTACAACAAGGCAAATTGTCGAAAAACTTGCTTTGTTTAATCCTAGTTTAATGGATGATGATAGGCAATTTTGTCATTTCTTTGACCAAATAGCCTTAAAAAATGGTTACAATGAATTTGAACTGCCTCCGTATTGGTCAATCGGCAGGGCAATTTACAATTATAAAAAAGATAACAACATAAAAGCTAAAGAGTCTGCTCCTAAAAAATCATCCTTAGTTAATGTTGTAGAAGTTAACGATCCTCTTGTTAGTGTGTATCAATTTAATATTAATCGTCCAAGTATAAAACAGATAATTGAAAAAATAGCGGAATATGATGATTATGTCCTATCTAATGATAGAAAATTAGTTGAATTATTTGATACTATTGCCCTAAATAATGGATACTCAAAAGATAGTTTGCCAAAATATTGGAATATTATAAGAGCTGCTTTTGATTATAAAAAGGATAACAAAGAGGAGTAATAAGTGTTAGATATAAATAAACTACATACTCATTATAAACAATCAAAACAAAATAAAAAGCCAAAAATAGAAAAATATACCTATGACGACTTTGATTTTTATATGTGGGAATATGAAGAACAAACTAAAATAAAACATAATGTATTGAATAAATATTTGGATGCTTGGATTACAATTTTAGGTTCAAAAAATTCACGGATTAATTATTATGATGGATTTAGTGGATGTGGTGCATACTATGACCATCATAATAATAAATTTAGCTGTGGTTCTCCGATAATTGCTCAGCAAACGGCAATATCAAGAAGAATTTATAGTAAATGCCATTTTTACTTGAATGAAGATAGTGAAAGCAATATAAATAATTTAAAGAAGGTGTTAGAATACAATAAATTAGATTTATCGAAAATAACTTTTACTCAAGAAAGATATAATGATAATATTAATAAATTCTTAGATTATTTAGAAAAAAATCCTGCACCAACATTCTTTATGATTGATCCATATGGAATAGATGTTGATTTTAATACTATTAAAAGAATTATGTCTATTCCCAGAACAGAAATTTTCTTGAATTTTATGTATAATTATTTAAATAGGTTTATTACAAATTTACCTAGTGAAGCAGGAATTAATCAATTATATGGGAATACCGATTGGCAGAAATTTAGATCTTATAAAGAAGATTTGAAAGAGCAGGGTTTAGTAGAACTTTATAGAAATAACTTAAAAACATTTTCAAAATATACTTATCAGTATAGAATGTCTTTCCCAAATCAAAACAAGACATATTATTATTTATTTCATATAACACAAAATATTAAGGGATGCTCTATTATGAAAGATGCTTTTGCGTCTTGTAATATGGGAAATGTCGAATTTTTAGGCCCAAATCAGCCAAACCCTGATCAAATGGTTTTATTAAGCACTTCAGACAGTAAAGTAGAAAGTTTAAAACTAAAAATATGGGAATTATATAAAGGTCAAACTAAAAAATATTCAGAACTATTAGATGAATTTATAGATTCTTCGCCGTATTTAGAAAGACATATAAAACAAGCTATACGAAAGCTTGAAGGAGAGTATGCAAAATTTAATCATGTTAAAGAGCGTACTCGAACAATTGCACCTGAAGATACAATAGAGTTTTTCATCAAACCAAAATTAGAGCCAAAACAAATGTCATTATTTTAAACAGGTAATTCTTTCCATTGGCGACCTTGAAGTGTACAACCGGCAATTTTTTTATTTACTCCACCCCACTGTTTAAAGAAAAATGGGATCTCATTTTCAATGCAATTATCCCTGATTGACGTTACCCAACTTTCTTGAATAGGTCTTGCTCCAGGCCCACTTTCCCCTCCTACAATTACCCAGTTGATATTATCCAGTGATAAGTCTTTTATCTCTGTTATCATAGGTTCTATTGATAAATACTTGATATGGGCAGGTGTATTTATCAAATACGGAATCCGTTTCTTTTGTTCATTTGATTCAACAGTTACACCAAGCCAAATATTAGGTGTCCAATTGAGTTTCGGAGCAATCTTCTCAAGTCTTTCTGCTCGCTTTGTTAGGACCTGAAATGTATGCCATTTTGCCTTATTCATAACATCAAACACTTTAATTATAAATTCGTCAGGCACATCCTTATGAAACAAATCACTCATAGAGCAAACAAAAATAACCTGTGGCTTTTTCCATGTTAATGGTTCTTCTAAACACTCTTCATGGGTTGTTACGTTGAAGCAATTCTTATATTTTTCTTGTCCCATTGCACATAAGCGTCTTGCCATTCTTTCGGCATAACAATGCTGGCAGCCCTCACTAATTTTAGTGCAGCCTGTAACGGGATTCCAAGTTGATTCTGTCCATTCAATTTTTGATTTTTCTGCCATAATACCTAGATTATATATATTTTCGCTAATTACACAAACATATAAACAGAGGATATTTAAGAAACTTGACTTCTTGCTGTTTCAGAGTGATGTATACGACACGACAAAGGAGGTCGTTATGGAAAAAGTTGGATTAAATATTACTCCAAAAGAGTTTAAGCAATTGAGCAAGTGGTCAGAGAATATTTATAACACAGCGGTTATTATTGATTATTTTGTCGCTAATCAGCCGGAGATTGAAGAGTGTTATAATCTTGCACCAGTCATTAAACATTTGCGAAACGATGCGGATGTATTAAATGCATTCTTTATAGACCATGAAAAAGATATTGAAAATTCAAATGCCGTTTAAAAGGTGTTTAATCGGTGTTCAAATCGTGTTCACAAAATAAATATGTCTGAATGATGCAAAAATCAGGCATTGTACTTGATATCTTCCCAAAAGCAATCGATTAATGTGTGTAACTGAAAGGAGCACATTATGGTTGATAAAGATTATAAGCTTTATGGCACAAAGATTTTAAACTTAAAAACTCAAGAAATTGGTTTACTAATTTGCTTATGGGAAAACAAATATGCTGATAAAACAGTCGATTTTGCAACCTGCGTTGATAAAACCGGCAAACGTTATAAAATTGAACTTGATAATATAAGAGGATTTGAAGATGATTTTGAAAAATAAATTAACGAAAGAAACTTTGAATATTCCATATTCCAAATTTAGGACCAAATTTGCAAAAGAAATTCAGGATGCGTTTGAAAGTTATCACAAAACACAATTAAATAAGTATTTTTGGAACTTCAAAGACGATAATTCTTTAGAGTTTAATTTTTATTTTGAACTACAGTGGAATTTTAATCATTTTGGAATGTCTAACTGGTATATTGAAAGAATGTAAAATTTGGACACAAATAAAACATTTTTTATGAACTGTACCCGAAAAAGTGGACATGTATTTAATGGTATGTGTCGAGAGATTGGAACTCTCGACCTAATATTTAATTGTCATACACAATTTAACTCTGTATTAAAGTAATATCAAGCCTTTTGATTATACAGAACAACAAAATACTTGCGGCCTCAAGTGCAAGATTCGGACTCGTGCCCTTAGTTAGAAGACTTGAACTCCTGACCTGATATTTAATTGTCATACACATCTTAACTCTGTGTTATAATTGTTTCAAGTCGGACTGATACATTTTGTATCATTTAGACACATACAAAAGGAAAGGTGTAGAATAAGTATTAATAAGACCATTTTAGAACTTTTTGCAGAGCACGTCAAAAAAAAGCCTGAACAGTTGGCAGTTATACATAAATCTGAAATAAAAATTACAAATAAAGAATTATGGGAGTTGTCAGGCAGAATCTACGCATGGCTAAAATCAAAAGGTATAGATGCAGAAGATGTAGTAATGTATAATTTGCCAAGAGGAATAGAATTATATGCCTGTATTCTTGGTACACTTCGTGCCGGAGCTGCTTTTGTATTAACTGAAACAAATAATAATTCAAAGCGTACGGAATTTATAAAACACGACTGTAATTGCAAACTATATTTTAATGAAGATTGTTGGAAAGAAATTATAAATACTGATTCATTAGATGGGTACGAACCCGTAAATTTACATAATTTATGCTATATAGCTTACACATCAGGTACAACAGGAAACCCGAAAGGGCTTATGCACGAATACGGTTCTTTGGAAAATGCTTGGAAATCAGCACGATATAACGGCAAACCTTTATTTTCTAATGATGATACATTTCTAGTTATGAGCCCGATGAATTTTGTCTCACTTCCGATAATTATGGCTTTCTCTTGTGCGTTTGGCAATACTATTGCTATAATGCCTTATTTATACGCAGAAAATGAAGAAGAATTTAATAAATATATTAAAGAAAATAATATAAATTGCGGTTATTTAACACCTTCTTTTATATATAAACACAGTGAATGGGAAATTCCTTGGAAAAAATGTATAATCTCAAGCGAACCTGCTGACGGATTATATCTTCCGAATGTTAAGTGCTATAATGCCTATGCTTCAACAGAATCAGGATGTTTATTAGCAATGTATGAATATACTAATCCCCTAACTCCGCTTCCTGTCGGCAAATCACAATCTGACATTAAACTTTTTATACTGAATGAAGAAGGAAAAGAAGTTCCGCAAGGTAATATTGGTGAAATATGCTATAAAAACCCTTATGTAAGAGGCTACATTAATCACCCTGAGCTGACAAATAAATTAATACAAGATAATATTTTTCATACAAGTGATGCAGGGAAAATAAATGATGAAGGAAATCTTATCGTTCATGGACGCTTAGATCAAATGTTTAAAGTCAGAGGATATAGAATTGATACAAACGATATTGCTGATGCCGTTAAAAAAGTAAGTAATTTGAAAAATATTGTAGTAAAGGGGTTTGTTTATAAAGATATTTCTTCAATCATTGTATTTTACACCGATAATATCAAAATTAATGCTGCAATTATGAGAGAAAGACTGCTTAATATACTGCCGGAATATATGATACCAACAAACTATGTACATCTTGAAGAATTTCCTCTTCTTGAAACCAATAAATTGGATAAGCAAAATCTTTTGCCTCCGGAAGGAAGTTGGGAAAACCTAACAAAAATATCTTCATCCAATTTGCAGTTGATTGCAAAAGGAAGAACATCTGACATTTATAATTTTGGCGATAACAAGATTTTGAAGCTTTATCACAGGTCAATTCCTTTTAATGAGATAAATAAAGAATTAGATTTAATAAATACAGTTAGTTCTTTTGGCGTTCCAACCCCTTATGCTTATGAAATCGTCCGTTCATCAAATAATAATTACGGTATTATAATGGATAAATTAAACGGCATAACGATAGAACAAGCCATAAAAAACAATCCTGATAAAAAATATGACTTAATAAAAAAATTTGTTAAAGCCATAAAAAATCTTCATCAAATACATATTCAAGATGAAAGAATACCTGATATTAAGCAGACTTCAATAATGTATGCTAAACAGCTCAATTCTTCATTTTGTTCCAATGAAGATAAAACGAAAATTATAAAAATTTTTGAAAATATTCCTAATACTAAAAATTTCTTACACGGTGATTATCATACAGGCAATGCAATTATATCTGATAACAAAATACAATTTATTGACTTGATGTTTTGTGCAAAAGGGCACCCTGTATTTGATATTTTATGCATGTATTCTCATTATGTTTTCTTGCCATCATTTGATTCTGATGAAGCATGTATTTTAAATCTGGGGTTAGATAAAACGGGGGCAGAGGATTTGTATAATTTTTTTATCAAAATGTACTATAACAGCAAAACAGATGATGAAATCGCAAATATAAAAGAATACATAAAAGGAGTCCATGCTGCAAGGATATGCCTTGCTGATGTTGCGCTTGCAAATGTATTTTCTAATGAAATATTGCAAACGGCAAAGAAAAGAGCACTTGCATTTTATGAACAATTAAATAAATTTAAAGCGGATATAATAAGCAGCCTATGTTGAATAATTTAATGCAAAAGTATAAAGATAAATTTTATCGTAATTATTTATGGTACACAGCTCTTGAAACAGAATTATTGTTTTTCATTGTATGTGATGTAATGTTTTTAACAAAAGTGAAAAATATTTTACCTGACAAAATCTCATTGCTTGTATTTCTTTCACTTGTATTCTCTCTTATCATTCAATATCCGCTGCTTAGATGGATTAATAAAATGGGAAACCGTTTTGCAGTACGTATAGGAAGTATTATATTTATGCTTTCTGCAATATTTATAACATTTTCTCCAAATTTTTTAGGGGTTCTTTTTGGGGGATTTTTAAAATGCGTAGGACATACACTAAATTCTATCGGAACAGCTATTTTAAAGAATAAACTGTCGAAAGATAATTTAGAAGAGCAATATGTATCTTATCAGTCTGATGCCAACAGTTTTACATCATTTGTTACTATGTGTACATCTTTAATTTGTGGAGGATTGTTTTATTTTGATGCATACTTGCCAATGCTTGCCTGTATTGCTTTCAGCATTTTTGGTGTATTTATTTCATTTATAATAACGAAAGAGGATTATAATTCAAAAAATACAGATACAACAAACAATATGCAATATTTTACAAAAGATTATGCGCATAAAGCAAATTATTTCAGTATTTTAATTTTTATTTCGTTTGCAATAGTTACAAGCTTATCAGGGATAGGATTATCTTATGCGAGGATAAATTTTCAGGAAGTATTAACAAACTATAATGCTGAATTTATCGTATCATTGCTTGGCATAATCTCGGCGATTGTCTATTTAATAAGGATTTTTTCTAATTTAATAATGAAAAAAATATATGAAAAAATAAGAAATCGTTCGGCTTTTATTTTTTCTAAATTGCTGATAATCGGATTGTTTTTGCAGATACTACCTTGGATACACAATATACACAACTGTAAAATTATATGCTGTATTTTATTATGCAGCGGATATCTTTTACTTTCTTTTGTCAGAGATCCGTTTATTACACTTGTTCAGAGTATATGTCTTGAAAACAGCAATAATAAAATTGAGCAGCAAAATGCTCTTGTACTACTCAATGCTTCAAAAAAAACAGGAGCGTTATTACTTTCTGCCATATGCACATTATTGCTAAACAGATGGAATGTTGTGAATGTAATTGTACTAATGACTATAATTGCAATGATAAATTACATAATTTTAAAATATGATCGAATTTGGGATAATAAATAGTGACTAATCGAACTTCCGACTTGTATGTCAAACTCGCGATACTTTATGTCAAAATCCTTGATACATAACACTGAAACGCAATCATTGCAACTGGGGTTTATTTGGGACATTTGAATTGTAATTAATTAGCCTGTCATTGGTAATATATTTAAGACATAGCCATTTTATACAGATTGACTGAGACGGGACGAAAGGTGATTTTTTGTCCACTTTCTGTCACCGAAAAATCCGGTATAAATCCTGGCAAATCGCCAAGACTCACACATACTCTATATTATAGCGATGACTCATTTAGGACAAAAAAGTCCAATTTGAAATGCCTATTTTATAACTCGGAAGTAAGCCGGAAGTATTTATCATATTTGAATAGTAATAAAATTTGCATTCAAGATACATTACAAAACAACAAAAATTAACCTCAAAATCTATAGGTTTCAGTCAAGAAAATTGTATCTTGTTTATTTGTTCTTCCATATCTTTTATAAATTGATTTATATCATTATCTAAGTAGTGTCTTAACCCTTTTTTAATTTCTAAAAAATCACTTATTAGTTGATTGCACTTTTCTTTATTTGGATAGTTAATATCATACAAAATAATTGTGTAATAGATTGCTTTTGCTATATATCTATTCCATTCTTCGTGTTTCCGGTTATAAAAATAAGGTTTAAATAAATCACGCTTTATCCTTAAAAATTTTTGTTCAACATTTTTTACAAAAGTATCATTTAGATTTAATATTATATGTCCGTATAGATTAGCTAGTAATATATCATTCGCAGTAAGTATATCTTTGTCCTGATATTTATCTATTAGATCCAAAATGTATTCATATATAATATCTTTACTATCTATATCAATATTTGTAAGTATCTCATATACAATATAGTAACGATATATCCATAAATTTAGACTTTTTACATATTCAATTGAAAAATAATTATTAATATCAACTTGTTTAAGCAAATTTATAATTTGAAAAAATTGCTCTTTATTATTTTCAGTGTAAGCCTCATTAAGAGTTCCGAAATTTTGAAATAGATAGTAAAGAACCAAATCAACTTTTTCTTTATTTTCTATAGGAGAATTTAATATATCGGATACTTTTTTATCTTTATCAGCAAATGGGAAAATATTAGAAATAGGATATGTTAAAAGATGGTTCAATGCTCTAAGCCAATTAATTTTACTCGTCGTAAAAACATTATCTGTGGCATTGATTATGTGATGTGAATCTAAAATTGTTGAAATAAAGTATAATAATAAATCTTTACGTTCAGTAGAAAAATACCATTGCTCAAAATCATTGTAACAATTTGTTGCCCAAAATAATAAAAGATATTTTAGACCATAGTAATATTTTTCTGACAATTTCGGCGGATGAGGGATATCAAGATTTTTAATTAAATCATAGGAAAATTCGTTATTTAATAACTTATTATAATATTGAATAGCAACTTCGTTATATTCCGGTAGTAAATCGGGAATACTTTTATCTATTTGTTTAATTATATTTTGGGAGTTGTTTTTTATATAATTGATGATAACAGATTTGTCATTTTTGAAACCATAAGCAAGTAAATTTAATCCACCGATAAGAATTTTTAAATCTATATTTTGAGTTTGTTCTATATATGCATCTAATATTTTGTAGTCATCATCAGAAATCTTAGGATAATCTTTTGTGCCGGAAAAATTGTGATTTTCTGGATTTTCGACTCCATATATATTTTTCATTGCATCTTGAATAAATATATCATTTTTAAACATTTTCTACCTCTGGAAATATCCTATTCGTATCGGTACAATTTGCTTTTATACTTGTAATGTATTTTATTGCATGTTCTTTTGTTGAGCCTGTTAATTCCGAAATTATTATATTGTATTTTCCTGATAAATTATTTATGCTATTTGACAACATGAATAGTTTACTTTCACGTGAATTAACTATGAATATAAATCTATCATGGAAATTTTCTTTGCCTAAATTGTGCCAAATTAAATTTCCTATAGGAAATGATGTTGATGCAAATTTTTTAATTAGTTCTCTTGTTTTCTTTATAATTTCATCTGTTGGAGATGTATTATTCGAATCAGGATCATTATTTCCCCAACAGGATATAATATTTATTTTAATGCTTGTATTATTAATATTCATTAATAGTTCTAAAGATTCTGGAGAAATAAAAGGATCCACTATCAAAATTTCTGAATTGTAGTTTAAGTATTTTTTTATAAAATTAATTAGACTTTGAACCAAATCTTCATTTTTATCGAACCATTTTTGCTCAGGAGATATATTATTACTACTACTACTGCTGCTGCTATTATCTTTTTTAATGTCATCTATAATTTTTATATTAGAATTGATATTTTGAATTATTTTGTTATCTGGATAATTTATTTCTACTGGTTTTACTGGAGTATATGCTGATATCATTTTAATGCCCGTTTTTGATTTAATTTGTACTGTATCAGAGATCATATTCATTTGAAGTGATATTCCTAACATCCAATGATTTGAATCTTTATAAATCAATTTACCTTGAGCATCAAATACGCTATATTTGTATTTCGCATCATTGATTAATTCAGTATCAAATTCAAGTGCAGTGAGACCTTTATCAAAAATTTTAAACTCATCTAGGAGTACATTATTCTGTATTGAATAAACTATTAAATGTACATATAGTATTTCCTGTGAATATTTATTATCTCTTTTGATGATATATTTATTTGGTATGTTCTTTGAAGTATAAATAGAAAATGGAGCTGCTGACTCAGCCCAAGGCATTGCTTCTATATATTCAAAACAACCTAATCGCTGCGAATAATTTTCAATAAATTTTTGGTTACTATCTTTATCAAGTTCCGCAAAAAGAGCAAGTAGAATCCCTCTATTTTTCTCTTCTAAAAACATTCCATTGTTAATATTATAAAAAGTGTTTGAATAATAACTATTTACGTATACTGTTTGACCAATGGGCGATGCAATTCGAATGTGTTCCGGTTCATAACTTTGAATATATTTATTTTTGTGAACAATATGTATTGTTTCTTTTACATCCTTATGATACAGATTTAGGTCAATAGAATTATTCTTTAAATTAGGTATATCTATATCATCAGTGATACTTTCAAATACATACAAGCGCTTGTTGCCAATTTTTCCTAAACGATTATTTAAATTATATCGATTTACATTTGATGTAGGCAATGATATGCCATATATAAAATGTTCATATTTATTACTTTTTGTTCCCAGAAAATAAAGCCAATTCGCTCGTCCCAAAATCTTACTCCTGTAATTCAACTTTTCGTATACCAAGCACCGCGGGTTTTGCCGTGTTTTGTAAGATAATTATTTTCAACCAAACTTGATAAATGCTTTTTGATTGTATTTATATTTGTTCCGGTTAATTCTGATAATTCGGAAATTGTTGCTCTGTCTTTTGTTTCAAATACTTCCATTATTTTTGCCGAAACCTCCGGTAAATCTAAATTTGTTTTAACAGAAGTATTAGCGTGTTCAATTTTATATTCAAGTCTAATTTTTTGTTTTTGCAATGTTTTTAAGAAAAACATTAGCCAAGGTTCATAATCAGAATCTTTTAAACTATTTAATGTTGTTTGTGTTTGCCTTAAAGCTCTATAGTATCCTTCTTTATTATCTTCGATTATAGATTCCGTTGAACTATATGGGACATAAGCATAGCCTGATTTTAGCAACAAAAGATTTGTTAAGGCTCTTGATAATCTGCCGTTTCCATCCTGGAACGGGTGGATTGCAAGAAAATTAACAACAAAAATACCGATAACGATCAGCGGATGATAATATCTATCCGACAAATTCTTGTTAGTCCACTCAACAAGCTCCTGCATTTTTAATGGTGTTTCAAACGGAGTCGCTGTTTCAAAAACAACACCAAGTTCTTTGCCTTCACTATCATAAGCGGCAACGGCATTAGAAACTTTTTTATACTCACCTTTATGTTTTTCATCCTTTGAAGAATATTCAAGCAAGATTTTGTGCAACTGTTTTATATAATTTTCTGATAGCGGAATAACTTCCCAATCCTCAAAAATTGTGTCAGCAAGTTTTGCATATCCTGCAACTTCTTCTTCATCACGATTTGCAAAAGACTGTTTTTTGATTCGGGATAACAATTCTTCAACTTGTTTGTCGGAAAGCTTGTTCCCTTCAATACGGTTTGAAGATCCAACACTTTCAATAGTTGCAACTTTTTTTAATTCTCTTAATTTTTCAGGAGCCATTTTCCCTAATAACTTCCAGGAACCTTTGAACTCATCAATTTCAGAGATTATTGAAAGCATTTGATTGTTAATTTTAATATCAATATTTTCTAACATATTTATACCCAATTAGACCTAATATGACCTAATAATATATTATTTTTATCTAATTGTCAATAATGTTGCTCAATCTCAAATCGTCAAATATATAGTTAGTTAATCCAAGTTCCTGTTTGATTTTATAAAAATCTTTTCTTATTTTTCGTTTAAGATGTTTCTTTTCTTGTTCAGTGCCTGTTAAAAGATCGTTCAAAGGCTGTTTTAATAAAATCAAATTTTTAATAATTGGAGTAAGATACGGATATTTTTTGTTTGTAATTTTAAAAAGTTGCGTCAATTGATCCGGAGTCAAAATTTGTATTTGTCTTTTTGGAATATTTGCGATTCTTTTCACTTCAAACACACAGGTTTTATTGATATAACCCTCATTTTGAAAATGTTTTATTATCTGATTTAAAAGAGTCAGAATGTTTTTTATTCTGCGTTCGGATATTTTTTTCATTTGCATACATTTTCTGAAGCTTTCAACATTAGAAACAGTAATATCCTTAAGCACCAAACCTTTAAAATATGGAATAATATGTGCATTGATAAAAGTTTTGTAAGCTTTAACAGTATTTTGTTTTATATCCCGATTTTGGCATTTATTCAAAAATATTTTACAAGCTTCTACTACTGTAATATCAGAATTTTTACAAGGAATATTTTTATCAATAATTTTAAATTTATCTTCTGTTTTTATAATTTCAATATATTCAAATTTATCTCCGCAGGGTTTTATATTTTCCGATTCTTTCAAAAATTTTCCGGCAGTTTCCGCATCAATTTCGCAGAACATAACAATATCTTCAAGAGTAAATGTTTTTAGTCTTTTTGCTACTTTTAAAATTTTATCCATTTAAAATCTCCTGTGCTATGTTTTCATCAATTTGACTAAGTCCGTTTGCCTGTGCTACTTTTTCAAAAGCATCAATTGTATTAATAATTTGTCTGAAACTTTTGGTTTTGTTGTATATTAAATGAAGTGCCTCTTTTGTTATTTCAACTTCTGATATTTCTTCTGCGATTTGCCTGATATCCGAATATTCAAATTCTGCAAAATTGTAAATTTCTGATATTCTATCAAATAAATGCGTGTGCTTTTTTAGTTTGTGTTTAGCGAGCTGCATACCGACCAGAATTATCGGAACACCTGTTTCATCATGTAAATCTCGCAAGGTTTCTATTGCCCGAAAATCCTTTAGCAGATAATCAATCTCATCAACTATAATTATCTGCGGATTATTTTTTAGAGCATTAACACATTGTCTGAAAATATCCGCTGTATAAAACCTTGGGATTTCATCAAGTTCTTTGGCGATTTCTTCCAATAGCCACTTTGGACTCATAGAATTTGTTGCCCTGACATAAATTGCATCATATTGTATTGAAAGATAAAGTGCCGTTTTAGTTTTGCCAAGTCCCGCATTACCATATACCAATCCGATTTTCGTTATATTCTCCGGTTTATTTTTCAGGTTATGGATAAGGTTAATGAATCCTTTTACGTTCTTTGTTTTAACAAATATCGGTTTCATAGTCTTTAAACTCCTTTGATTCTTTGTAAGCTGTAAGCCAAGTTCTGTCCTCATTACATGTGCAGCCGTGCTCCATAAGATACTCATATCTTTCACGACTAGTCTTGAATAATGGTTTTACAGCAGGGTTATATTTTTCCGGCTTTTCTTTTTTTATTTCTATCTTGGGAATAATCGGCGGTGGTAATTTTTCTTCTTCTTTATCTTCCAGTTCGCATTCAAGGATTTCCAAATCTTCAATATTCAAAAATTCTTTACAGGCCTTTATTGTCTTATTTTTAAGCTGTTTTTGTTTTTGGATTTTCTGTTTGTAATCTTCAATATCATTGATTTCGCCTGTGTAATGTGCCAGCGGATGAGTCAATGTAATCCTATCTGCACGGCACAAAAACTTACCAGTAATTGTGTAAACATTGACATAGCTCAAATCAAACAGACTGTACTTTATTATTACCTTCTGCCTCAAACCATAAAGGGCATCGTTACAATAGTCTGATTTCAAAAATCTTATCCCCTGACTTGTTATAGTTTTGATCTCCTGCGCCAACATCAAATCATCAAGTTCTCTTGGGTTTATTTCCTGTTTTTCTATACTATTTAGCATTTCTTGTATACTTTTTGCTTTATCATTTGGACACGGCAAAGAATTTTTGTACTCAAGCCAACTGTTTATCATCTGAATTGCCTGCTGAATGGTTGGCACGAATTCCTGATGAATTTCAGAGTGAACTTTTTCATTCCTGCGTAATCTTGCGGGTTTGTTTTCAATATTTGTACCTATGTAACTTGGGAGCAGCTTTTCAAAACTTTCCTGCATTTCTAAAAAGAATCGCTCAATTACTTTTGTTCTTGCATTATTCATAAATTCCCTTTAATCCTATCTCATCAAACTTGGCGCTGCCGATAAAATATTTACCCCTGAAAGCTCTGCCGTTATCTAAATAAACAAATTTTGGAATTTTACCCAAATTCAATATTGCATTTCTTAAAGCAGATGCAATATTCTGCGTATTTTCTTCTATCATTATTTCATATCCAACCAGTGCGGTTGATTTCCAATCTAAAAATCCAATTAAAGTTGCTCGGCAGGGTTTGCCCGTAAAAGGATTTATTACTTGGAAGTTTAATCTTTTCCCGTCTGCAACAAGAACTTCTCCGACATCAATTTTAGAAGTGTCTCTTTTTATATGCGGAATAACATCTTCTTTTAATGCTTTTTCGCCGTCACGCAAAAGTATCCATTTGTCAAAATAATTTGCTTTATACCAGTTGGCAAATCTTCTAAATGTCGGAGCTGCAGGAATATATTCTGCACTTTGTGTTTTTAAAACATACTGCGTTAGAGAAATTGCTTTTCCGATGCTGAATTTATTAGGATGTAAAAGCAATTTCAAAAATATCTGTTTTTCATAATCTGTTAAACAGGTTCTGGAATAATCTTCATAATGATAATTTGGGATAAGTAATTCGTAGTTATTACTATTCCCTAGAATCCGTTTCCATCTTTGGAGTGTGCCGATTGAAACCTTTCCGAGTTTTGCATAAATCTCCGGATACAAAACTTGAGCATTATATGCACCGAGAAAATCATTGTCAAACTGTGTTCTATTCTGCTGATTTTGGCGTTCGTTTTTCCATAGATTCAATAAATCCAAACGTGCAAGTGCAATTACTTTTGCCCTATCGGGTTTGTGAAAATCTGTTGGTGAAGGAAGCTGTTTTTTAGTATAAGTCGGAATAATTTTTGAATAATATTTTTCCTGAAGATCCGGTTCGATACTTGATAACAGAATTTCAAAACTCTTTCCGCCTTTGACTGTAATTTCTCTAATTACATATTTCTTCAAAGAAAGCCTAATTGCACGGGGACTTACGCCTTTTAGTTCCGCTAATTCTTTAATTGTAATGTATTTTTCATTATCCATACCACCATTAATGACTCTGAACTCGGAAGATTGGAACTGTTTCCAACTAGTTTTGTATCATTCGAACACATAGTTGGAAGTGAATCAGGACTTGATGTTTCTGCAATACGAGTTAAGATGTGTGTACCCCAACATTTACCAGTTTATTTAAAAGGAGTTTTTATGCGTAAAGAATTAAGAAAGCAGATTGAATTATTAGAACAAAAAATGTCAAAAAGTCCAAATAATATGAAAGACGGCGGAAGTCATTTTCTGTATCACAGAGAAAGAATGATACGCTTCAAAATGCTGCAGAAAAATATGCCGCAAAAAATGCTTGCAAAAAGACTAAATCTAACCGAAAGCTATATCTCAAAACTAATTACCGGCGAACGGTACAATAAAGATTTTGAAAGATATATTATTCATATTTTAGATGTGAATTATTGTTGTTTATAGAATTTTTATTGATTGTAAACTGTCTTTTGACCATTCTCTAGGCTTGTAGAACTATATTTTGAGTTATTACTTACTAGTTAATGTTTAATTTATATTATTTAATAACAACTATTGGTAAGTTTTCTTCCTGTGCCTTTATTAGATATTCTTCTGGAATCTTTTCTATATCGTCAGTAAAAATTCCAATTATTTCTGGGTTTGATACAAGAACTTCATTGTGACAACTATTTTTTAATAAAGTTTCAGAACTATTCTCATTATTATTATCAAGGAAATCCTTATAAGCACTTGCAATTTCTGGATCAATTTCCTCTAAACGTTCTATGGTAAGAGTTTCTTCACCTAGTTGTTGTTTTATATTTTCCATTCGTTCTATATATTTAGTATCCATGTCCAAAAGTTCTTTATATACCGGTAACGCCTGTATTTCATTATTCATTTTTTGTTCTAATTCTTTTATTTGTCTTTCACATGCTTTTATATCAGGTTCATTTTTTACACTTTCATATTGGGCTCTGGTTACATTTTTAGAACCTGTTTTTTCCTGTATTAATTGTTTTCTCTTTATATTTAAATTATTTATTTCAGTTGCATATTTGCTCATGATTTCATTTTTTTGAATTATAAAATCACTAAACATTGTAAAATAATTTTTACCAAAAAGATTTGATTTAATAGCACTACTAATTAATTGTCGATGGTCATATTTATATCCTCTACCTCTATTGGCTTCAATACCTTTAGGACGGTAGTATTCTACTAAAATGTCAGGTATATTTTTCCCTAAAGAGAAGATATCCGTTCCATAACCAACATACTGTTTGTCATTTTTTATATTGAATATAAAACCATTATGAAATTCTTTTACTAAACCTGCTTTATGATTTCCTATATAACTTGTACAAATAACTTTATCATCATAAAAATCTTTGAAAATTTCAAAGTTGGCAAAATTAGCATCTCTAGAACCTCCTGTCGCATAACCTGCTTCTGGAGTATGAATTAGAGCATAAAAATTAGGAATATCAGAAGCTTTAACAATTTTGATTTTATATTCTTTACCATCTCGTTCAATTATCTCAATTTTAGCATGAGACATATATTCACTTATAGATGTCTGAGGAAGTATAAAATCATTTGATTTTATTTCTTGTATTCTACTTTTAAGTGCTTTATCCAAATATCTGGTTAAACCTTCTTGTTCTTTTGTAGAATAAAGCATTTGTGCCATTTCAAATAAATTACTTTCTTTTAAATTAAAAGCTAGTAAATCAAATACATCTTCTCGTTCAGAACCAATAATTTGCGTACCTCGATAGTCTCTAATTGTTTGTTTTTTTGATGTTTTCATGAACTTGTCTATTAAATCAGATGATTCAACGATTATATATATTTTCTTTGCATCTTGATTAGACATATTAAGTCTTTTTGCAATAAAATATGCATCAAAAGCTGATTCTGAAGTAGTACCTGATATTTTATCAGTATTATGTAACAACGTTGCAATAACCATAACCTTTTTATCACTTTCGGATAAAGTATTAAAATAAGGATTTTGTAGTACTTTTTGTAAAGCTTTTATCGTTGATACAGGAAGAGATGTCCCATCTACTTGATTAAAAAATTCTGGTATATATTTTGAAATCGTTTTTAATTGTTCATTCAGTACAGGATTATTTTTAACTGTAATAAAATTATTGTTTACATAATTATCAACTATCTTTTTTACTTTATTTAATGCTT
>CACYKP010000004.1 GCA_902775025.1 uncultured bacterium
GAAAAAATTTGAGACAATGATAAATACTGCAGACGAAAAGCTCGCTGAAGAATTGGTAGCGCCTGATGCGGTTTTTCATACTCCGGCAAGTCCTGAACCTTTGCATGGCGGCAAAGGGTATTTGTCAGTTGTTCATTGGATGAGAAGCGGTTTTTCTGATGTTCAATGGAACTTGGAAGAAATGGTTGCAGATGACACCAAAGTTGCTGTTAGATGGACAATGACAGGAACTCATGATGGAGATTTTTTAGGTGTAGCTCCAACGGGAAAGAAAATTTCTGTTTGTGTTATGAATTTTTATTACTTCAATGGAGAAGGTAAAGTTACAAATGACATAGCTGCAGAAGGAATGATTGGAATTCTCAGACCTCTCGGTTTGTGTAAATAAAATAAATGTTGTCTATAAAATAATTCGAGAACTAAAAAAAGGGAGATAAAAATGAAAGTATTATTATTTAACGGTTCACCACACAAAAACGGTTGTACTTATACAGCATTAGATGAGATTGCAAAAACTTTAAAAGAAGAAGGTATTGAATCAGAAATTTATCAAATAGGTATTAAATCTTTAACCCCTTGCAGAGCTTGTAATGCTTGTTCTAAGCTCGGAAGATGTGTAATAACAGATGACGGTGTTAATGATTTTGTAGAGTATGCAAAAGATTTTGACGGGTTTATTTTTGGTTCACCTGTTCATTATGGTAGTGCTTGCGGAGGAATTACCGCATTTTTAGACAGGGTATTCTTTTCTGCTCTTTTATCAGGCAGAATGAACTATTTTAGACATAAACCCGGTTCTGCAATAGTTAGCGCAAGACGTTCAGGTACAACTGCAACTTTAGACCAATTAAACAAGTATTTTACAATATCAGAAATGCCGATTATATCAGGAAGATATTGGAATATGGTTCACGGTTTTACCGCAGAAGAAGTTAAGCAAGATTTAGAGGGGATGCAAAATATGAGAATTCTTGCACGCAATATGGCTTGGCATTTAAAATGTCAAGAAGCAGGTAGAAAAGCAGGTGTTCCTATGCCCAAAGAAGAAGAAATTGTATATACAAATTTTATTAGATAAACTAAAATAACAGTAGGGTATAACAAGAAGGGGATGTCCAAAAGTAAAAATTACTTATGAAACAGATGAACCTCGTAGGTTAGGTTAACCCTTCAATAATCGTTGTTTTAGGTGTATTATCGTAGAATGGCGGAGCCTGACCTACATAAAAAAAGTATTATTTGTTCAATATCAAACAGAAGATATTTTCATCCCTGTAGGTCAGGCTCTGCCTGACAAATACTGACCTACTGTCTAAACTGTAAGGTTTAAAAACGAAGCTTTCTGTGCGTGGAGCAAATCCAAGAGAGCAAATTTTGACTTTTGGGACACCATCATAAATCCAAGCCTGCAATAAAAGAAAGGAGATTATTATGAAAACATTAATAGCGTATTTTTCAGCAAGCGGAATTACAAAAAAAGTCGCTCAAAACTTGGCATCAGCAATAAATGCTGATATATATGAAATTAAACCGTTAGTACCTTATACGGATGCAGACTTAAATTGGATGAATAAAAATGCAAGAAGTACCGTAGAGATGAAGGATTGGAACTCGAGACCTGAGATTAAGGACGATGATGCGCATATTGAAAATTACGATACCATTTTTATAGGTTTTCCGATTTGGTGGTATATTGCGCCTACTATTATTAATACTTTTTTAGAAAAATATGATTTTTCAAACAAACGAATTATTCTGTTTGCAACATCAGGCGGAAGCGGTTTCGGAAGAACTGTAGAAAATATTAAGCCGAGTGTTTCGGATTCAACAGAAATTATTGAAGGTAAAATTCTTAACCATAACCCATCAGTAGAAGAACTAAAAAAATGGGCTGAAAGTTTGGGATAATTTTAGAAAGTGTATAAATATGCGATTTTTAAAAATTTTTATTTTCATATTAGCAATATTTATAGCGGGGAATAATGTTATGGCAAAAGAGATTTTAACAAAAAAAGAGCAGAACATAGTTTTGATATCTTCATATACTGCAAGCGGCGATTTGGAGAATTTGGAACAAGCAACGAAAAAAGGGCTGGAAGACGGCTTGACTGTTAACGAAGTAAAAGAAGTTATGGTTCAACTTTATGCTTATTGCGGTTTTCCAAAAAGTATAAATGCTGTTTCAACACTAATGAAGCTAACAAAAAATGGTAACTATAAACAAGGAAAAGCTGGAACACCTCTAAAAAAAGATGCGGATAAAAATGCAATAGGAGAAAAAACTCAAACAAAACTTTGCGGAAGCCCAGTTAAGGGTGAACTCTTTGAGTTTGCTCCTGCGCTTGATGATTATTTAAAAGAACATTTATTTGGTGATATATTTGCTCGTGGTGTTTTAACCGATAAAGAAAGAGAAATTGTAACCGTATCAGCGCTTGCAACTATAGGTAATGTCCAGCCGCAGCTTAATGCTCATATTCAAATTGCTAAAAATACAGGTGTAACACAGGAGCAGGCAGATGAGATAATCGATATTGTTAAAAACGCTCAATATAAACCAACCTTTGGGCTTGGAGAGAAAAATGATGCTTATGCAAAATATTTTATCGGTCAAAGTTATCTAAACCCGCTATCAAAAGAACAGGTACCGCTTTTTAATGTAACTTTTGAGCCAAAATGCAGAAATAATTGGCATATTCATCACGCGGGAAAAGACGGAAATGGCGGACAAATTCTAATTGTTACTGACGGCAGAGGGTACTATCAAGAATGGGGTAAGCCTGCAAGAGAACTTCATAAAGGTGATGTGGTTAATATACCAGCAGGAGTAAAACACTGGCACGGTGCAGCTAAAGATTCTTGGTTCTCTCATATAGCAGTAGAAGTTCCTTCAGAAGGCTCTAAAAACGAATGGCTGGAACCTGTGAGTGATGAAGAATATAATAAATTAAAATAAAAATTTATTGATTAAATTCAACCAATCTTTTCCCTAAAGAGAATGCATTTTCAAGATCTTTAGGGAATTGTTTTTCTCTTACTTCAGCTTTAACTTTTTCATCAAACAAATCACAGTTGTATTTTGAATAATCTGCAAATTGATATGTATCGTAAGAATATAATCCCTCTGCATATCCCATAATATGATTTAAACTCTTTATGTTTTCATCCAAAAGTATATTGTAATTAATTTTGTTAGCAAGTTCTTCAGGACAATTCATTGTAAAAATTACACCGGTTGGAATCGTCTTATCTAATTGTCTTTTTAAATTGCCTGTTTCTTTATCAACCATATAAGTATGATTTGCAAACATTAATCTTTCTATGAAACTTCTGAAAACACCTGTAGGATAAGAAAAATAAACAGGTGTTCCCAAAATGATTGCATCTGCTTTAATACATTTTTCCAAAATAGGTTTGATATCATCTTTTATAGCGCAAACACCGTTTGTAGTACTTCCTTTTCTTTGACAGGCAAAGCAGCTTCTGCAGCCTAAAAAGTTATAATCATACAAATTAAAAAACTCAACTCCTGCTCCTGCTGCTTCAGCGCCTCTTTGAGCTTCTTTAAGTAATTTAGCGGTGTTAAAGTTTTTTCTCGAACTTGCGTTTAATATGATAACTTTTTTCATTTCATTCTCCTATTAATGTTCACTTTTAATTTTCAAATCATAGTCAACAATTTTTGTATCATTTGTATTTTCTCTCCAAACAGTTGATATATCACAAACCGGAACACCTTCCTTTTCAATTTTGTGAGTGTATGTATTTGGAATATCTGTTCTGAAAGTAGAACAAGTTAAACTATCACCTAAGAAGGTTTCTTTATTAAACCTGATATGCAATTCTTTTAGAGTGTGAGTTTCCTTAAATTCATCGGGAGCTGTCATTTCTGCAAGATTAATATAACTTTTGTTGTTTACATGATTATTAAAATCTATATCCGATAAATTATTAGTATGAGTGATTTGTTTATAAAGCTCTTTTGAATCAGGAACTATAAACTTTTTATGCTCGCCTAAAACAAGCTCTTCACAAACCTCAAATTTTTCTTTTAAAATGTCCGTTTTTGCAGGTCGTTTTGTTTCTTTATCTATCAAAAACCATAAAGCATTACCTTTTGTAATAACTTTGTCTTTGTAATAAAGATTAAAGTCTATGTAAATTTTTAATTTAGAGATTTCTGAAAACCAAAGCTCAATTTTTAATTCTTCAGACCAAAAAGGTAAACTATCAACAAAATCCATGTTAAATTCAGCAACAACCCAATATAAATTTTTATCGAAAAGGTCGTAAGCAGCCATTTTTTTTGTAGCGGTGAATCTTGCAAAAGCATCTTGCAGGTACATAATGGCAGCAATCGGTCTGAGCCTGTATCTGAACATATCCATGTTATCAAGGATTACGTTATAAGTTTTTGTATATTTATTCATCTCTTCTTCCTTGTATATGTTAAATCATAACATGAAAATAGAGTGTCTTTTTTGAAAATTTGAATGACAAATAAATAAAACCGAATTAAAATATATTTAAGAATAGATAAGGGGATATATTAAATGAATGAACTACAATGCCCAAAGTGCGGTGAAAAGTTTCAAATAGATGAAGCCGGATATGCAGCTATATTAAAACAAGTCAGAGATAAAGAATTTTTTCAAGAACTTCAAGGAAGAGAGCGACAATTTGAGTCAGAAAAAGAACAAGCTGTTCAGGTAGCAAAACTTGAAACGGAAAAGGATTTGAATACTGTTTTATCAAAAAAAGATACTGAAATAAATGAGCTTAAAAATAAACTTGCATCTTTTGAAAAGGACAAAAAAATAGAACTGGCAGAGTTGGAAACAAGGTTCAGTGCAAAACTGGCAGAACAAGAGATAAGTATATCAAAACTCAAAAGTGAACAAGCATTATCTGAAAAAGAATGCCAAATAAAAGAACAATCATTGAAAGAGCAATATGAAATACAATTAAGATTAAAAGATGAAACAATAGAGCAATATAAAGACTTTAAGGCAAAACTTTCTACAAAAATGATAGGCGAAAGTCTTGAACAGCACTGTGAACATGAGTTTAATAAATTAAGAGCTACAGCATTCCAAGGTGCATACTTTGAAAAAGATAACGACACAAAAACAGGGAGCAAAGGTGATTACATTTTCAGAGCTTATGATGAAGAAAAAAATGAATTTATATCAATCATGTTTGAGATGAAAAATGAATCAGATACAACATCAACAAAAAAGAAAAACGAAGATTTTTTTAAAGAACTTGATAAAGACAGAAATGAGAAGAAATGCGAATATGCAGTTCTTGTGTCTTTACTGGAACCGGAGAATGATTTGTACAATGAAGGGATTGTGGATGTTTCTCACAGGTATGAAAAAATGTATGTAATTCGTCCCCAATTTTTTATCCCAATAATTACTCTGCTTAGAAATGCTTCATTAAAATCATTGGAATACAAAAAAGAGCTTAACAGGATAAAAATGCAAAATATTGACGTTTCAAACTTTGAAGCGGAAATGAATGAATTTAAGGACAAGTTTTTCAAGAATGTAAAAGATGCAAGTGCAAGATTTAATGAAGCAATAACGGGAATTGATAAAGCTATAAAGAATTTGCAGAACATAAGAGAAGCGTTAGTTCTGTCAGAAAAACATCTTAATTCCGCTAACTCAAAAGTAGAAGATTTGAGTATTAAAAAACTTACAAAAAATAACCCCACAATGAAGGCAAAATTTGATGCACTAAACATAACGGATAAAAATGCCAAATAACAGTCGGTTTGTGAAGAAAGAACGGCAAAATTGATAATTATAAAAAGTCGCTTTTCATTAATATGCCAACAAAAATATTATTGTCGGTTTAGTAAAACTACAAACTTAAAGAGAGCAGAAAAGTTTTTTAAATAATTTGGTGTTATCCTATGACTTTCAAAATTTTAATCTTGCGGAGCCACCATATAATAATAAATTGTGTACTCTCTAGGCATTTTTAGCGCATTATGTACAATAAATTTGTACTCAACAGGAAAAAGAATAGTGCAAAAAATGAGTAAAAAAGTGCAAGAAAATTTACTTTTAGAGTAGTTTTAGTCAACTTGTTTCCGACCTTTTATAATTAGTAAAAGGCTGGATTCTTTGGCACTTTGTACCTCAGAATAATGAAATATCTTTCGATCAAACTACTCAAAAAATACACAAATGTCCTGAAAAAAGGTAACTCGTCTAACTACACAGAAAAATTACAAAAATACAAATACATAACAAAAAAAGCCGCCAACTTGGCGGCTTTTTAAATGGAGGAGGAATAGGGATTCGAACCCTAGGTACGCTCGCACGCACGACGGTTTTCAAGACCGCTCCAATCAACCACTCTGGCATTCCTCCATAAAGTATAATTGGTTTACTTTTCTATACTACATTAAACATTTTTTATTGTAAAGCGATTAATTTAACAATCAATAAAAATACTGTGGTTTATATTAATCTTGTGATAAAATTTTATTACCAATAAATAGGATAAAGGCATGGATACAGTTGAATCAAAGATGGTTAATCTTCTTTTGGAACTTAAAGAAAACTATCATATTTGCAGTATAAAATCGGAATTTGAAGCAGAAGGTGCAACTTTTGAAGAAGTTTTATTTTTAAAAAAAATTGCTGATAATGCCGGCTTGGATTTTACTCTCAAACTTGGCGGTTGCGAAGCTCTCAGAGATATGTTTGATGCAAAAAATATTGGTGTAAATGCAATTGTTGCTCCTATGATTGAATCTGCTTATGCTCTAAATAAATATGTCAGAACTATTAATAAAGTTTTTTTTAAAAGTGAACAAGAAGATATTAAATTTTTTATAAATATAGAAACGAAAACGGGATTTGATAATGTTGACGAAATATTATCTTCTAAAGATGCTGATAAAATATCCGGTATTGTTCTCGGAAGAACTGATTTTATTGGCTCGCTTGGTTTAAATCCGAATGATATAAATAATAATAAAATCTATGAGTATGCAGAGAAGCTGGCTCTTAAATCTCTTAAATACGGTAAGGAATTTATAATCGGGGGCGGAGTTACATCAAACTCTTTTTCTTTTTTTAATAAACTTATGAAATACTCGCTTTCTAAATTTGAAACACAAAAAGTTATTTTTAATGCTGAGATTTTGAATAGTGATAAAGCAAAAGAAGCGTTATTAAAAGCATTTGAGTTTGAACTAATGTGGGTAAAAAATAAAGAGATTTTGAATGGAAAACTTTCTGAAGATGATAAAAACAGAATTAAAATTTTAGAAACCAGATATAATGAAAGTTTTTTAGCTTCGAATGTGATGTAAAATAAATTTACTTAATGAGTTTGCAGAAACTCTTTTGCTTTAATATAGATTCTTAGCCCAAATTGATATACCGCTTAGAATGACATCTATATAGAACTTTTAACGTGCCGTCATTCTGAGGCAGTAGTAAATTATAGCCGAAGAATCTAAAAATTATGATTTCATAAATTATAAATATCGCCAAATAATTAGGTTTGATATAAAATAACAGTATGACTATCTGTATTTTTCCGGGTACATTCAATCCGATTCATATGGCTCATCTTATGATGGCGCAATTTGCGGTGAAAAAATTTGGGTTTGAAAAAGTTATTTTTATCCCTGCTTACATACCTCCGCATAAAGAAATTAATTCAAATCTTGCTCAACACAGATACAATATGGTAAAAATGGCGATTGAGAAAAACTTAAGATTCTCTATCTCTGATATAGAATATAAATCTGAAGGAAAGTCTTACACTCTTATTACAGTAAAAAAAATCCGTGAATTATATAATGTAGATGGCAGACTTAATATGATAATCGGAACTGATGCTTTTAAGAAAATAAAAAGCTGGTACAAAGCTGATGAACTTAAGGATTTGGTTCATTTTATAGTATTCCCGAGAGGCGAAGACATTATTAATTCCTCTGATTTTGAAGGATACAGTTATGAACTTGTAGATTGCGAAAAATTTGATATCTCATCTACAGAAATCAGACAAGAAAAAAAAGACGAATCAATAAAGGAAGTGAAGGACTATATTGTTAACAATGAATTGTACAATTGATTATATAAAAAATTGGCTTAAAGCGAATTTGACAGAAGAGAGATACGAACATTCTCTGGGTACCGCAGAATGTGCCAAAATGCTTGCTCAAAAATACGGACTTGATGAAGAAAAAGCTTATTTTACAGGATTAATACACGACTGTGCAAAGTGCCTTCCTTCAATAGAAATGCAAAAAGCTTTAAGTGAGTGTGAGCTTGTTTGCGGTGAAGCGGATAATCCTAAAACACACCACGCACCTGCAGGTGTTGTAATTGCAAAAAAAGAATTTGGGGTAACAGATGAAGAAGTTTTGTCTGCAATAAGGTGGCATACGATTGGAAAACTCAATATGAGTCTGTTTGAAAAAATAATTTTTTTGGCTGATAAAATCGAAACAAGGACAAGACCTATAGAATACAGAGAACCGATTACAAAACTTTTAGACGAAGAAAACGGTTTGGATAAAGCGTTACTCTTATGCTACGAATGTACAATAAAAAGCCTTGTTGACAGAAAGCTAACAATCTGCACAGCAACGGTTGATATTTATAATGAATTGCTAAATAAAGTGAAATAAAAAATACAACAATCGATTTGTTTTTATTTTATTTCTTATTTTTTTGTTATAATTTTTTTAAGGGGTGTTCGTATAATGTTTCCCCTAAGGAGAAGATATGCAAGAGATATTAAAAAAGAGTGCTATGGAGCAATTTAAGGCTCTTAAGAATAAAGAAGTTTCGGCAGTAGAACTTACTAAAGCATCTTTAGAAAGAATTAAATCAATAGATGAAAAATTAGGTGCATTTAATTCTTTAACTGAAGATACTGCGTTAGAAACAGCAAAGAAAGCTGATGAAAAGATTGCTGCATGTGAAGAACTACCGCTTTTAGCAGGTGTACCTTTGGCATTAAAAGATAATATGAACTTAATCGGTTCAAAGACAACCGCATCAAGCAAAATTTTGGAAAACTTTGTTTCACCGTATAATGCGACAGTAACTCAAAAGCTTTTGGACAATTTAATTCCGATAGTCGGTAAAGCTAATTTAGACGAATTTGCAATGGGTTCATCTAATGAAAACTCTGCATTTAAGAAGGTTCACAACCCTTGGAATTTGAATAAAGTCCCAGGAGGTTCATCAGGCGGTTCTGCTGCATCTGTTGCAGCTTGCGAATCAGCTTTAGCG
The DNA here is from genome assembly GCA_902775025.1 of uncultured bacterium. GTDB lineage: Bacteria > Cyanobacteriota > Vampirovibrionia > Gastranaerophilales > Gastranaerophilaceae > CAG-196. The sequence continues at coordinate 9,276 of CACYKP010000004.1, forward strand.
TTAGGCTCTGATACTGGAGGAAGTATAAGACTTCCTGCAAGCTTCTGCGGTATTGTCGGTATGAAACCGACTTACGGTAAAGTTTCAAGATATGGTTTAATAGCTTTTGCCTCATCTCTTGACCAAATCGGACCTTTTTCAAGAACTGTAGAAGATGCTGCAGCTTTATTAGAAGTAATCTCAGGGTATGATTATCACGATTCTACATCACTCAACCTTCCTGTAGAAAACTACAGAGAGTCTTTGAATAATGATATAAAAGGCTTAAAAGTCGGTGTGGTAAAAGAACTTATTGGTGAAGGACTAGCAGAGGATGTATCTAAGGCTATTCAAAACGCAATTGATACATATAAAGCTCAAGGTGCTGAAGTTGTTGAGATTTCACTACCTAATATCAGACATTCAATTGGTATTTATTATATTTTGGCAACTGCTGAATGCAGCTCTAATCTTGCAAGGTTTGATGGTGTGAGATACGGACACAGAACTCCTGATGCTAAGAACTTGCTTGAAATGTATTGTAAATCAAGAGCAGAAGGCTTCGGTCCGGAAGTAAAACGTCGTATAATGCTTGGAACTTACGCTTTAAGCTCAGGCTATTATGATGCATATTATAAAAAAGCACTTCAAATGAGAAGGGTTGTTCACGAAGACTTCTTGAAAGCATTTGAACAGGTTGACGTACTTATTGCTCCAACTTGCCCAAATACTGCGTTTGATTTGGGTTCTAAGACAGAAGATCCGCTTGCAATGTATTTAACTGATATTGCAACAATCGGTGCAAACCTTTCAGGTATTCCTGCAATATCAATACCTGCAGGTTTTGACAAAGATGGCATGCCAATCGGATTACAAATCATGGCTCCACAGCTTAAAGAAGCAAAATTGTTCAACTTTGCTTACAAATTTGAACAAGCACATGATTATTACAAACAGTTAGCAAGTATTTAGCAAGTATATAAATTTACACAAATGTTTTTATAAAAGTAGGGTGGAGCTTGCTCCACCTTGCTTTGTTAAGAGCAAATTTTATTTTTACGGGTTTTATATTAGTATGATACATTCAATAAAACAAAATATAGATATCCCTGTGCAAGTAACATCAAAAAGCGAAGTTATTGCAGGCATGGGTAATTTTATACGATATCAGGTTAAAGATAATCGTATTCCTGTAGGGTACGTCGATTTGCAAGATACACATAACGGCTGTTATGTTTTATATATAAAAAACCAAAATCCTGCTTTGTATAAGGGTTTTGGGAAAATTGCAGATCAAATAGAAGTAGAGCATTGTTTAAATAGAGGAATAAAAAATCCTGTAATAAAATCAGAGGCTAAATTTAATACACATATTATGCACTTTAAACGTGGAAAAAAATTTGTTGATAAAAGAGTTAATATATTTTTGCAGGAGCTTCTAAATAATTTGCAAAAAGGGGAAAAAGTATTTACAAACTTTTTAGGTAAAAAAGAAATGTTCATGCCGCAAGAGCTGGTAAAAAAATATATAGAAATTATAAAAAGAAGTCCGCTTTTAAAATAATTAATAGGTAAAATATTTATCAAAATCAACGTCATCAAAGTTGCAGAGAAGGTGGAATATTTCGTCATCATCGTCAAGACGTTGAAAATTGTATTCATCAAATAGCCAGTATTTAGGGTTTATTCCTTTTACTCTTACAATTTCTTTTTCTTTAAGAATATTTAGTTTTTTCTTAACAACTTCAATGGGAAGATTTACGAGTTTAGCCAGTTCAACAGCAGTAATGCCATCTTCATTACTGTATTTTTCGGGGGTAAGAAACATAAGCTCTAACCCTACCATTTTTAGGGATATGTCTTCTTCTATGTTGTTTGCCATACCCTTATTATAACTCTTATGCTGAAATATTGGAAGATTTGGGGTAGAATACTGTTATGGAGATAAGTGTAAAACAAACTAAAAAAGCTATTTTTTGGCTTTGTATGGCGCATATGACGTGTGATATATATACAGGATTTTTGAATCCTATTATGCCGTTTATAGCATCAAAACTTGGCTTTTCAATGGCAGTAGCAGCTGTTATAATAAGTATTTCTCATATCTGTTCAAGTATGCTTCAGCCTGTTTTTGGCTTTTTTGCAGATAATATTCTGCACAGATTTTTTATCTTTTGGGGGTTAATTCTTGTTTCAACGTTTATTCCTTTGACACCAAATGCACCGAATATAGCGGTATTGCTAATATTTATGATACTTGGAAGCTTGGGCGGAAGTTTCTTTCATCCGCAATCAATGGGGTTTGTTAATAAGTTTTCAGAAGCCGGCGGATTAAATACTTCAAATAATATGGGAACTTTTATAAGTATAGGTTCTCTGGGGTTTGCTTGCGGGCCTTTAATTGCGGCTTTAATTACACAAGTTTTGGGCTTAGGGGTTATATCTTGGACATCAATTATGGGGTTAACTCTTGCTGCAATGATGTTTTTATGTGTTCCAAAGCTTTCTCTTATAGAGAAGAAACCTGAACATAAAGAATTTCTCAAAACATTCAAAGAAATATTTAATTGCGGACAAATGAATTTATTGATGCTAATAGCTATGATGAAATCCCTTGTTACCAATAGCTGCAGTATTTTGCTTCCGTTTTTGTGGAAAGGAATGGGATATACTCCGTTTTATATTGGTTCTGCATTATTTTTATTTGTATTTGCAGGTGCAATAGGCTCATTTTTAAGCCCTAAAATAGAAAAACTTGTTGGCTCAAAGCCTATAATATATTTTTCTATGTGGGCAACATTCCCTATGTTAGTTGGATTTGCACTAACATATAAAGCTCATCCTATTTTATCTATGCTTATTTTTGCAACAGTCGGGTTTACTACAATGCTTGCTCAACCTGTAATTATGGTTTGGGCTCAAAAAACACTCCCTCATTACAAGAGCATTGTTGCAGGATTTATTAACGGCTTTTGTTGGGGTACGGTTGCACTATGTATGTCTGTACTCGGTGCAGTAGCCCAAAAATTCGGTATTATAGCCGTATTGGTTTCCTTGAGTGTTATTCCTGCTTTATGTTCGTATTATGTTAAAAACTTGAAGGAAAACTAATTATTGTTTCCGTCTTGTTCATCTTTGATACGGCTATGCTTGAGATAATTATCAACATTTGAAGATATGGAAATATTTTGAAGCATCATTTTGTATTTTTTTAAATCGCCTATGTTTGCCGATTCTTCTAATAAATCTCTGCGTGTTGAAAGCTGCATTTTTTCTACAACTTGTCTGTCAGGGTTATCTTTAGCATCAATTTTCCTTATTACCGCATCTAAATCTGTTGATGTTGCGACTCCATGCTGTGAGGCAAGCTTTTTGACAGGGGTTCCGGGAGTAATTCTATATAACCATTGGAGCGAGTATTTGTCGTTATCTGAAAGTGATGCGATTCCGTATTGATGAGGTGTGTACATAATGTCTTGTTTATATGGGCTATGGCCTAGTCCGAGTGAGTGTCCGACTTCGTGCAAAATTGTGTGATAAACTTCCGTATCACTATCATATTTTTGGTGAATACGTCCGTCTGTCAAACCTATTGATACTTCAGCTCCATAAAGAATTTTGGTATTTGGTTCCCAATTGAATTGACAATGCCCCAGAGCTTTTCTGTCAACTCTGCGCCATACAACATTTATATGCGAATCATAATAAGAATTAACTACATTAAACCTTAGTTTTCCTCCAGATGCCGCTATCCAAACAGAAAAAGCATCCATTACCATTTTTCTGTATTTATGGTCTTCACCGACTTTAGAATAAAAGTTCATAGGAGCTATATACACTTTTAGTGTGCTTGCACTCCATCGAGAAACTATTCCTTCTCTGATACTGTTATTAAGATACGTGTACTTCTGCATAATTCAAGTATATCATATTTTTTACAATTTGTGTTTACAAAACTTAATGATTAAAAACAAAAAAGGCAATTTTTTAAATAAGAAATACTTTATATATACATAAGAGATGTTTAAAGGTTTTAAAATCTCGCGGAATAGGAAAAACGGAGTATAAAGAGAAAATGGCAGTCGGAGCAAGAGATTACATCGACAAATTGCTTGTCGAAAAGTATTCACAGGAAAAAGTTGATAACCATGATGACAATGCATTAACATCTAAGGTTTCAGCAGATGATATGCTTGACGCTATGAATACTTCTGCAAATCATTATAAAAATATGCTGTTACTTAATCAGCGTCTATCAATGGTTTGTTACGGTGTTGTTGCAAAATCGGCAAGATATGTGCCAAGTGATGATGCAGCATAAAAGCAGTTTATACTACATAACTCTCTTATAATCTTACATCTTACTTAAAAGTTCAGCCTCAAGGTTTTTCTCCCCTTCGAGGCTTTTTTTTAAGCATTAGACTTGAGGTTTTCTGATTTTGCAATAATGCCGGAAGATGAACTTAGTGAAAATTTTAAGTTGATCGAAGAATAGTCAAGGAAGTTATTGTCAGGTAGAACCTGACCTACATGAGTAAATGCATAATCTGTTCAATATAGAGCATATTATATTTTTTCAAAGTAGGTCAGGTTTCACCTGACAATAACTTTTAGTTCATCCTTGCTGGCAATAATTTTTTTACTATTACTGCAATTTATATTTATCCCAGTTCACTATGTTCCGTGCGAGTTCGGCGTTTCGTTCACTGCCGTTCACTTCAGCCTACGCCTATATTGCATTTTGCTTCACACTCCGCAGTCGTTCACTATAATTTTCCTGACGGAAAATCTTCGTTCACTTTGCTTCGTGTTACTTCGGCGTTTCGTTCACTGCCGTTCACTTCAGCCTACGCAAAATGCAAAAAAAAAAGAGTCTTATCGACTCTAAAAACCTTTAATGTGTGAAGTGTAGTATGTGTAATATATTTGTTTATTATTCTAAATCAGTTTTATCCCTAAAGTTTAAATATCCTTACTTATATAAAGTATTTGCGGTGTATGAAATTGACTTATTGTAAAGATATATTAAGGTAACATGACTTTTTTAAAAATTTTATTAAACAAAAATTAGTGAGGTAATTATGAGTTTAGCTGATACATTGGTAAAATTAACAAGATTATTTCTACCTGATTTTGCGCTTAAATGCACGCATGATAAAATCAGACCTGATGTTGAACAGGGGTATTGTCCGGATTGTGGAAAGCTTGTTAAAAATGAGTGGTATATTACACGTTGTTCTTGCTGCGGTGTAAAAATGAAAGCGATGCTAAAAAGTGGCGAAGTTGTACCTCAGGAACATTTTTGTTCAAATTGCGGAGGTAAAGATTTCGCAGTTGAAAAGGTAGAAAAAATTAATTTTATTGATATAAATTTTGCAGCTCTTGTAAAAAAAGAGGTGCAAGAAGAGCGTTTCTGTAATACTGTTAAATGCTGGCAAGAAAGAACAAGCGAGCAACCAAAATTGCTAGTACAATACCTGTGACGTCAGCTATAATTCCTGTAAGAAGAGCGTATCGGTATTTTTTTACGCCTATAGAGCCAAAATATACCGCAAGAACATAGAATGTTGTTTCTGAGCTTCCAACCATTACCGCCGCAAGTTTTGAGATGTAACTGTCAGCACCGTGAGTTGTAACAATATCGGAAAATAACCCTAAAGTCGCCGAACCTGATAAAGAGCGGGTTATCATAATAGGTATGATGTCCGCAGGAATTAATAATTTTTCTAATACTGTTCCGCAGACTGATGTTATTAAATCAATTCCGCCTGAAGCTTTAAACATTGATATCCCGACTATTATCGCAACAAGATAAGGAATAATAGATATTGAAACTTTGAAGCCGTCTTTTGCACCTTCAACGAATTCTTCATAAACAGGAACTTTTTTTACTATTCCTGCCAGTAGAATTCCCAAAATCATTATCGGAAGAATGTATAGTGATAAATTATTCATGCTCCCTCCAAATCTTTTTAAGAATTAAAGCTGTTATTATTGCCGTTAAAAAGGCAAGAGTTGTAACAATAAGCGTCGGAAGTATAATCTCTGTAGGATTTTTTGCTCCGGCTCCCACAAGTACTGCAATAACAGTAGCAGGTATTATTTGAAAACCTGCGGTGTTCATTCCCAAAAACATACACATAGAATCTGTTGCACTATTTTTATTAGGGTTATCTTCTTGCAGCTCTTTCATGACTTTTAAGCCGATGGGAGTTGCAGCGTTAGTCAGACCGAGAGCATTAGCTGCAACGCTCATCGCGATATCACCTGTAACATTTTCATTTTTTCCTCTGTCTTTGAAAAGAATTTTTGCAATAGGTTCAATAATTTTTGCTAAAACTTTTACTAAGCCTGCTTTTTCTGCAATTCTCATCATGCCGAGCCAAAAAGCCATTATTCCGATAAGAGAGAAAGCAATTTTTACGGCAGTATCACAAGATGAAAGCATAGCTTGCGATACTTCATTAAGAGTTCCATTAAAAATACCTATTATCAGTGAACCTGCAATAAAAAATAAAAATATGTAATTCATAGCTTAATATTATTAAAAAAATTAATATTTGTCACCATGTTTGTATTATAATATAATTGTAATATGGTAAATTGTGAATAAAAACAAATTTGCCGAAAAAAGGGGTAGTTTAGGGGCATATTTAAAGGTTAATGAAGGGATAAACTGGAGAGATGGCAGATATAAATAATTTTTCTGATATAAATGAAAATTTTAATACCATTAAAACTTTGCTTAATTCAATAAGGGCGCAAGGCATCTTAAATACATCAGATGTTGATAAGATACTCGAAAATATTAACTCAAAACTAGAAAAGATTAATACCGGTGATGATATTGATTTAATCAAAGAATCCTTGTCAGAATTAAGGGGCAATCTTGAAGAAAGGCACGAGGTTTTAATATCTAAATTTGGCGCAATTGAAGCCCTTTTTTCCAACCTTCTTAAAAATAGCAATGACACAGTTAAATCTGAAGAATTGAAAGAATTATTTGATATTATTGCAACTAATTTATCTGTGTTCTCGAAAGAGGTTGTTTCCCAAAAAGAAACCTTGACTGATATTACTCTAAGACTTGATTCTATGCGTTCTGACGATTCCCAAAAGAAGGAGATTATTAAGAGTGTCCTAACCGTCAGAAATGATATCGAAAAACTGAATAATGGTTTTGATTCAATTGTAATAAGTCTTAACGAAAACTTTAAAACGGTATTAAAAACAATAGCTGAAGTTGATCAGTCAGATGCTATAACAGGTTTTTCAAACCAATTTAATAACCTGATTGATACTTCAAATACTATTTTGTCTGCTATTCAGCTTATAGATAAGAAAAATAATCAGTTTGAAAACTCATTTGAAGGACTTGCAACTCAAGATGATACTGCAAATATTCAGCGTAATTTAATAGAGTTATCGGCAAAAAGTCAGGAGATTTCTAATCTGGTCGATTCTCTAAACCAAAAATCATATAAAATGGACAGTCTTGCAGAAAAGATTGATGCATCCGTGAATATTGTTGCAGGATTAAAGGCAGAAATAGCAGAAAAAGATTCAGAAGTAAAAGATGCCGTTTTAGCTGAATTGGCAGGCTTGGAAAGAATATTAAAAGAAGCAACCTCTAATAAGGATTTTGAAGACTTCCGAAATTCTTTGGAAAATGTTTTAAACAATATATCTAATGGTTCAAAAGACTTAAAAGACTCTCTTGGCTCAGCTCTTAGGAATATCACAAAGCTTAATGACGATTTGAAAGCTATGGATATTAATGTAAATTTCCAAAGTGTATCATCAAACGTTGCGAGAATGGGTGAAGAGGTAAAAGAGAAGCTGGATTCGGAAATAGATAAATTATCTCAAATGTTAGATGTAAATATTACTAAAACATTAAATGAGATTGCATCAAATGCAGATGTTTTTAATGCAAGATTAAAAGAATCTCATACAGCCCTTTCCGAACTTTGCGAAAAGAACTTTGCGGAAGTAACGGAAAGCATGACTTCGCTAAAAGATGTTGTTGCACAACTTGATGAAAATAATGTTTCGGCTAATAATGCAATTTTTTCAAATATAACTGACAGGTTGGCAATCTTTGAAAACAGTTTAAAAACATCATTAGAAAAACAAGAGGACTTTGTTTCTTCTTCATCCTCAGGTGTTTTTGAACAGATTACTAACATGAAAAATATTACAGAGGGTATAGAATATAAACTCGATTCCTCAGCAATAGAATTAGGTAGTGCAAAAAGAGAATTTTCCGGTTTAAAAGAATCTGTAGATGCAATGTTAGCACTTGATTTTGTTAATGTAATAAAAGATATTAAAGTAGATTTATATGCTGTAAAACAGGATTTAAACGATGCTATTGAGTCTTCTTCGGGAGAACTTGCAGAAAAATATACTAATGACTTATTTGGTAAATATGAGTTGTTAGTAAGCAAACTTGACAGTGTAGAAGATGAAATGAAGTATGCCCAAACAGATGTTCTAAATGATTTGCATACAACTTTATCAAATATATCTTCATCTATTGTTGATATTTTATCTTATGTCAGTACAGCAAAAGAAGCTGATAATGCCGAATTGGAAGCAAAACTTCTCAACATAGCAAAAACAGTCAAAGACAGCAACTTAAATTATGTAGAAAATGTAAGAGACATTGTAGATGTTATAAGAACTCAAGTTGAGGCAAGTTTAAAACAAATCAGCGAAGAGTCTGATGTGAGATTTGGGAAAATAACATCTGCAATTGCGGAAAGTAATAATTCAATAAAAAATGATATAAAAACTTCATATAATAAAATTTTGGAAGTTCAAGAAAATATCGGCTCAATAAATGAAATTTTAAATATAAAAAATGAAAATCTTTCTACTAATATTGAAGATATTTTATCATCTGCTGAAAGTTTAAAAGGCGAATTCGATTCTAAAATGAACGCTTTAAAGAGCTCTTTACTTGGTATTGTTACTGAATTTAAGAATGATTTGTCTTGTGAAACAACAGATAAAATAAGTGAAGTTAAATTTAATTCGGAAACGCTTCATTCCAGAGCTGTTCAACAATCGGTGGATTTAAAAAACGAGTTAAAATCTGAAATTGATGGCATAATAGAATCTTTAAGAAAAAATATTGCAGCTTTAAGCGAGCATGTTGCAAGTACGACATTGCAAATAGAAGGTGCTAATAAAGAGATTGTAGATTATATAAAAAATGATTTTACTCAAGATGTCAACAATTCTGTTGATTCAATTAAGACAAATACCGCAGATATTCTTAATGAGATTGATACAAAGGTTTATGATGTAGTAAACAGTTTCAGTTCATTGGAAACATCCGTAAGTAATTTATCTTCTGATACAACGACTGCTTTATCAAACACATTAGGTAAAATATTAGACAATTTTGTTTCTCTCAGAAATTTGGTGACTAATATAGATGAACAAAATACTGAAAGATTATATAAAAATGCAGAGATTCTCAAAGGCGAATATATTCAAATGCGGGACAAATTTGATAATTTGAGTTCATCAGTAGACAGGCATCTTGATAATCAGGTAACGGTAATAGATTCTAATTATGCAGCTTTTGAAAATTTAATCAATTCTCTTGATAATTCAACTAAAGAGAATTTTATATCTGCCGTAAGAGAATTAAAAGAAGATTTTGGGCTGCTAAAGAAACAATTGACTGAGTTGGATTCAGCCGTAGATCAGGATTTAGCACATCAAATATCAATTATAGAAGGCAGTTTTGAGTCAATAAACCTTATGATGGTAGACGTTATGAATCAGGCAACCGATTCATTAGGTGAAAAAATAAAGAAGGAATTGAACGGTGCTGCTTCAATAATGAATGAAACGTTAGCGGTTGAACTAGAAAAATATAAATCACAAATAGAAGATTTATTTGATGATTTTAAAGATAAATCAAATGAACAAGGCGATTTTATTAAAGGGTGTGCTATAGAATTGAACAATGTTTTGGGAACGACTCTTGCGCAACAAAATAGAGATGCATCTTTACAATTAGAGGAAGTAGGAACAAGATTAAAAGAAATTTTGGATAGTAATATAGAAGTTACATCTGCTGACTATGGTGATTTGAAAGCTAAGCTGGTTGAATTTTTAGATAAAGTCGAAAAACATAATATTGTACTGGTTGACAATATGCGTACTCAAATAGATGATATAACAAAATTTTTAGATTCTAATTTAGAAATTCAATCGCAAGAAGTAAATTCATGTTTTGAAGAAATATCATCAGGTATTCAAAAGATAATGTCAACAGTTCGTGAAGTAAATAATGAGCTTGGACCGCAAATATCTGCTGTACAAACTGCTGCTGATGAATTAAAGGCTTCTGTCGATGGTGAAAGCTCCAATATAATCAGTACTCTTGACACTGCAGTAAAAGCTGCTGCAGAAGGTTCAAATCAATTAATAACTGCGAAAATGGATAATGTAAGAGAGCTTTTAGAAACTGCATCAAACGCTACTCAAATAAGAATTGGTACAAAAGTTAACGAAATTTTAAATGAGTTAGACGGAATAAAAAATTCTTATGATGAACAGAAAACATACATAAATCAAATTCTTGATAATGAGTTGAAGCCTGAGCTTATGACATTGGGTGATAAAATTAATAATATATTAGAAGAAAATTCCATAAAATACGCAACAAAACTTGATGCAACAAGTGCAAAGCTTTCAGATGATTTATCATCAGGTATAAGCAACTTTATATTATCAATTGCAAATTTAAACGACAGATTGGATAAAGATGAACTTGCAAGAATGAATGTTTATCAAACTCAAATAGATGAGTTGAATACAACATTTAATGAATTGACAGATGAGGCGAAAGAAAGTATCAAAGCTCAGCTTCTGACTATTTCAGATACTTTGATTCAATCAAATAATGAAAAATATGATGAAGCAGCTCAATCACTTGAAAATTATGTACAAAAAATCGGAGAACAGATAGATAGTGTAAAACAAAATTCATTATTATGTAAAGATTTAATTGGCGGGTTGTTGCAAGAACATCTTAATATTATATCAAAGGATATAGAAAAAGAAACTGATGTTATAGTAAGTGATATACTTGAGCAATTCAGTATTTTAAAAGATGTTCAAAAAGATGAGTTATCATCTCTTACAACTGCTATTGAAGACTCAGTTGCCGGATATGTAATTGATGCTGTTAATGATTTAAAATCATATATGGATGTTAAAACCGATTCTTCCGTATTGAACGGAAAACTGGATACTTTAAGAATAGAGTTGGAAAAATCTGTAGATGAAACTACTGAAAATATAAATAAACTCCTGGAAGTTAGTGTATTTACAGATGCAATTACAGATTTGAAAGCAACAAATCAAGTGCTTGTTACTTCAATGACTGATAAATTAAATAGTCAAATTCAAACATTTATTAATGAAAATGTTTCAAAAAATATAGAAGACAAAGTAAATTTGTTAGATAAGAAGTTTATAGAAACAGTCGTAGATAAGTATGAAGAGGTAAAACTTTTATCAAATGAACATGCTAAATCATTGCAGTCTGTTTCCGAGTCTATAGAAGAAGTAGCTGGAAAACTTAATGATACAAAAGTAGAGTTTAATTCCAACTTAAAAGTTTTGTTGGGTGGAATAAATCAGTCAGTTGATGAATTAAAGGCTGATTTTGCTGATTTGAAGGCTCAAATTTTAAATAAATCATTTGATGAGGCTTTTCATGCATCTGTTCATAATCAGATATCAGGAATTGAAAAATTAATAAATGAGCAAATGGGCTATATAGAAGATATTAGTGAACTTTGCTGTTCGAATTTGCCGGAACTTTCAGAGATGAATACAATTGTAAAATTTGGTATTCAAAATTCACTCTCTGATTTAAGTACGAAAGTTGATGAGCAAAAAAACGATATAAGAAGTCAAATATCTGACTTGAACGGAAAACTGGAAGAGCAAAAAAGCGATATAAGAAGTCAAATATCTGATTTGAACGGAAAAATTGGCGGTCAAGAAATTAGTATTTCTGATGAAATAAAAGAACTTAAGTCAGGAATTCATCATTCTGTATCTGATTTAACCGAAAAATTGCAAAGCCAGAATATAAACATAACATCAGAGATAACAAAAGAATTAGATGAATTAAAGACAGATATTATTACTCAGTTTATTAATGTATTTAACCAAATCTCTTTTGTGGCTGAGCAAGACGAGATTTTGGAATTTATACAAGAAAAGCATTCTGAATTAATTACAATTTTAAGTCATATAGTAACAACATCTGACGGAATAGAAACAGTAAAAGATAATGTTGCTGTGTTAGATAATAAGTTTGATTCTTTAAAAGAGGATATTGACCTAATAAATGAAAAAATTACATCAATAATGTCATCAGAAGGTGATATAGATTATGTATACAGTCTGCAGGACTTGGAATCTGATATTGCGAATTTAAGACTTGTTCTTAATGATATGAAGGCTGATAATAAGTCCAAAGAGTTTGAAGAATTAATTAATTCAACAAATAATATTTACCAAATCGTTGAAACAATAAAAGCAGAAATTCCAAAGTTTGAAGCGGAAGAATTTAAGAAAGATTTTAATGACTTAGCAGAAGATATTGTAAGTATCAGTACTAGAACAAATAAATTACTTTTGACCTCAGACGAGTCATATAAGACTTTACAAGACAATCTTCAAGATTTCAGAATGGTAATAAATGACTTGGATGAAAGAACAAGAAATTTTGTTCACGATTCAGGTATAGATAAGCTTGATAATAAATTAAGTTCAATTAATACAATGATTCAAAATGGGGCAAAAACAAACCAAGTATTCAATCAAGTTTTTGAATATTTGGCTGAATGGGTTGATAAAGCCGGTGAACAAATTACGACAATTTCCGACAAGGTTGAAACATTAGATGATATCGGACAAATAAAACTTATGTTGGAGGACTTAAGGGCTGACTCACAGGACAATACAGAAAGTCAAGAACTAATTGATGCTCTTACAAATGTATTTGATAAACAGGCAAAACGTATCGCATCATTAGAGGCAAAACTTGACAGAATAATTGTAGATTCTAAAATAAATAATAAGAAAAATACTATAGATATGAAGCCTTTAGAGGATACGTTAAACAGATTTTTGGTTACATTAGAAGATAGAATTTCTTCTCAACATGACAAAATCAATTCTTTGGAAACAAAACTGGAAGAAGTTGTATCTTTGGTAGATAATAAAGATACCGCACAACTTACAAAAAAAGTCGGCGGTATGGACAGGCAGCTTGCAAAATTAAACAAGAGTATCGAAAAAATAGCATCAAATGTTGTTGAAAAGTAGCATAAATGATTTAAAGAAAGTATTGAAAAAAGAAAATCTGCTCTTCCAAGAAGAGGAGAGATATTGTTATGCTCAGGATTCTGCAAATCTGAAAGACAAAAGTAATTTACCTGATATTGTTGTTTTTGTCGAAAGTATAGAAGAAGTTCAAAAGGTTATGAGATATGCAAATACTCATAATATTCCAGTTGTATCCAGAGGAGCAGGTACAAATACTGTAGGAGCTTGTACTTGTACAAAAGGCGGTATAGTTTTAAATTTTTCTAAAATGAATAAAATACTGAATTTTAATCCGGATGACATGACTATGCGTGTCGAACCCGGTGTTATTTTGGGAGATATAAAATCTCTTGCTGAGAGTGTGGGTTTATTTTATCCTCCCGACCCTTCCAATTTTAAAGTTTCTACAATCGGAGGAAGTATTGCACAATCTTCAGGCGGAGCAAAATCTTTTAAATACGGAACAACAAAAGATTACATTTTAAGTTTAAAGGTAGTAATGGCAGATGGGACATTGATGCGGCTTGGTTCCGGTACAATTAAAGATGCGGTCGGATATCATCTAAATCAGCTTATCATTGGAAGCGAAGGGACTCTTGCAATAGTTGTAGAGGCAGAATTAAAGTTAATCCCTTTGCCTGAATCAAATGCAATGATTACTGCATATTTTGACAGTTTTGAGGATGCAACGGCGGGTGTTAACGGAATAATAAGAGAAAGAATATTTCCGGCAACTATAGATTTTATGGACAGAAATTCTATAACTACAGTAGAAAATTTTTATCCAAGCGATTTGAAAACGGATAAAGAATGTATGCTTTTAATAGAGGTAGATGGTTTTGAAGTATCTATGGATACTCAGTTAGAGCGTGTGAAAAAAGCACTGTTATCTAATAAAGCATCGGATATTGTTTTACTTAGAGATAAAGAAGCAATGGAGGCTGTATGGACAGCACGCAGGGCAAGTTATGGTGCAGCGGCAAAACTTGCGCCGGATGTTGTTACTGATGATATTATTGTTCCACGTTCGGCTCTGTCTAAAATGGTGTGTGGCTGCAAAGAAATTTGCAGAAAGCATAATTTGCAAGTTTGTATCGTAGGTCATGTTGGGGATGGTAATGTACATCCTCAAATAGCGCTTAATTTAGATAACGATGAAGAATTTAAGCATCTTACAGATGCTAAAAGTGAGATTTATTCCTTAGCGATTTCTTTAGGAGGTACTATATCGGCGGAACATGGTATTGGAATAGAAAAACTATCACATGTTGATAAAATAATTGACGAAGAAGTATTAAATTCAATGCGTAAGATTAAAAAACTTTTTGATGTTGGGAATATATTAAATCCCGGAAAAATTTTTAAGATGTAAAAAGGAGTAGTTATGGATATAATAGTTATTTATTGTACAGTTCCTGATAAGAAGCTTGCAAAAGATATTACTAAAGTTTTGATGAAACATAAATTGGCTGCATGTGTAAGCCGTATAGAAAATGTTCGTTCAACTTTTTCTTGGGAAGGAGAAGTTAATGAGGAAAAAGAAATTCTTCTTATGATAAAAACCAGAAGAGCCAATTACGGTAAGATAAAACTTGTTATTGAGGATATGCATTCATATAATGTCCCTGAGATTATAGCGCTCCCTGTAGTAGATTGTAGTGAAGATTATTTAAAATGGTTGGTGAAAGAAACAGAATCCTAGAACTAAAAGAATATTTGTCGAAATTAGGTATTAGTGTAAATATAGGGAAGACAAAAGCAAGAGGGCATAAAGGTATTTTTATGCATTCTTTCAATGATTGCAGGATAGATATTTCCAAGAATGTTAGTGATGTTGAGGTATTATCAATATTGCTGCATGAATTTGCGCATTATATTCATTATTCTTATGACAAATCATTAAAAAACTTGGATTTTGTATTTGGTGATTATAGTGATGATATAAGAGAAGAACTGATACGAGTTACTGTTAGTAATGTTCCGAAGGAGTTTGCTGCGAATTTATTTAATGCAAAATTACAAATAAATAATGATATTAAATTTTTAACTAATAATATAAAATCTGTGGATAAAAATTTTAAACTATCAGAAAAAAATAACAATATAGAACAATCCTTGCCGTTGCCATACAAGTATTTATTAAAATATGATAAAGTAAAATATTTCAATGATATATTTTCGGCGGACAAAATTGATGAAAATTTAAGATTAAATGATGTTCAAAAAGCTTATATAAAACTAAAATCAAAACAAAGAGCATTAAGGCGTGTAAATTGCAGAATAAGCAGATTAAATAAATACTATAACAATCCGACAGAACTTTTTGCAAGATTTATAGATGCGTATTATACAAAACCTGAAATGACTCAAAAACTTGCTCCTGAGTCTTGTTTAAAACTCAAAAACTCAAATATAGAATTTTTAAAAAAAGTAAATGATATATTTTATAAATAATCTTTACTTGTGTTTAAGAGTAAATTGAGATAATATGTTATTGTAATGAATTGAATAAAAGGATGAATATATGGCATCTGTGCTGGATAAGAAAGTTGTAAAAGATGATAGAAAATTTTTAGGTTTTATTATATTTTTAATAATAGTAAATATTTGGTTTTTCACTGCCCCGTCAAGAAGGATGACTCAAATAGGACTTTTATGTAACTCGATAAAATACAAACAAGCACAACTATCTAATGATAATTCTTTGCAGGAATATATGTATCATAGAAATAATGCTGCATATTTAGTCAAACTTAACAATAAACGCAGAACTCTTCATGCAATAAAAGAGATGGATATGGCTATAAATACCGTTCCTGAGTATGTATCACCGGAAGTTGTACAAGGATTATATAAAGATAGAGCATATATAAAGTTATTTGCAGGTGATAAAAAAGGAGCTTTAGATGATTTATTATTATCCGGTAATTTGGATATTAATGACAACATGAAGGCAGCAGCGTTGTTAATAGATCGTCAAGCATATAGTTTAGCTAGAAAACATTGTATGAATATTATAAATGAGAATAATGCCGCTATTGCCGGATATGTATGTTTATCGCGTGTTTATGAACAAGCCGGAAAGCTTAATTCAGCAAGAAAAATTTATGATTATGCGATAGAAACGAAAAAACCGGCAAACCCAAAATTGTATGCAGAAAGAGCTTTGTTCAGGCATAGAACTAACGATTTTAAAGGATATGATGAAGATGTTGCGATTGCAAAAAAATTATCTTCAAGCGTAAACCTTGAAATTTCAATGATGGAAGATGCTATAAATCCAAAAGAAATAAACTTAGTTCTTCAATAAAAAATCAATTAATCCATTTAAAGCTTTTCACATAATTATCACTATTAATATTGCCGTTAATAATTGCAATGAATTTCCTGAAAGCTTTTTCGTTAAGTTCTATACCGGGGATTTTGTTAATATTATCAATAATTATGGAATCTTTTGATAGGTCTACTCCGGGAATGACGTTAAACAGTGTGTTTATAGAGACATTTCCGATAGGACCGAACATTGTTGAGATTTTTTTAGACAAAAGGCCCAGAACTTCCATTTCTGCGTTTGATGTTGAGAAATTGTATTTTCCAGTAATAAACAAATTCAAATCTTTTCCTTTTGAGGATATTTCAACATTATTTGTGATGCCGTCTGTTATATCCATACTACCGTAAATATCAGAAAAATTTCCTGTTTTTAGCGGGGTTAAAATATCAACTACGCTGTTAATCGATATACCTGTAATTCCTCCTTTAAGTAGATTTCCGGCTTTTAACAGATATTCAAGAGAACCAAGTTTTGGCATTTTTCCGTCTTTGACGTTAAATTTTGCGGAACCGTTTAGGGTTTCCATACATTTATTGAATTCTGAACCGTTGCAAGATAATTTCAAATTCCCTGTTAAATCTCCATAAATTTGGTTATTTAAGTCGAATAGTGCAATTGATATGTCATTTGCATTTATATTTTCAGCTTTAATATTAAGTCCTGTATTGTTGTTTAGTACATTATATAAAAAACTTCCATTAATTTCCCCATTGGCTATAATAAAACTAAAGTTTTCAATGTATAATTCTTTTTTTTCGGAGAAAGAAGCTGTTGCTTCAATATTTTCAGCTGTTAAATTTCTTATTTTTATTTGATTTGCTTTTAATTTTAATTTTTTAATAACAGTATTTTTAACATCAAATATACCTAAATTTTCAAATGAATTATTATCATTTACTTGTGCGGACTTAAGCTTGTTTGTAATATAATTAAAGTCAAGAATTTTAGTATAAAGCTCTGCATTTTCTATATAATAAGGCGGTGTGAGTTTATTTCTAAGAGTACCTTTGAATTTAATATCATTACCCAATACTTCTCCGACTGACGAAAGTTCGATATTTTTGTCTTTAAATACAAAAGAAAGTGTTTTCATATTAGTATCTAAGAATGGTATATTTGTTTCAACAATTCTAAAAGTTCCTGTCGGGTGCAGGTTGGACATTGTACCATTTAACCTCAAGTCTGATGTGAATTGTCCTTGTTTAATGTTAGGTTTTTTAAACAAAATGTTAAAGATTCTTGCGTCTGTGGGGTTGTTTGTTTTAACTTTTAAGTTATTTAATTTTACATCATTTTTAAGTATATCAAGTCCGCCGTTAGCTTTTAGCATATTTAGTCGGGTAGTTCTTTTCCCTTGAGATGCTATAAGTTTGTCATAAGAAAATTCATTTATGTTTATGATGTTTTGTTTTTTTACATCTGCATTTAGGTTTAATATAATAGCGTTTTCCAAATCCCCGACAGTTGCACCAAAGTAATATATATTGGATTCTTTTGCCATGTTTACTTCAGAATTTATATTGAAGTTATCTTTAACACCTTTCAGTTTTAAATTGTAAACTATATCCCCTTTGACTTTTAACGGGTAAATTCTGTTATTGTTAAAATATTTATCAATAAAATTTTGTTTGGGTTTTGAGTTAAAATACAGATTGAAGTCTTGTTTGGAGAAAATATTGTTTACATAGCCATCAATAAGAATTGGCATATTATCAGCCATAATGTTGATTTTATTTAAACCTAAATTATTTTTTCTTGTATAAATGCTTCCATTAATAATTTTGACAGGAAGATTAATCGGAGTATATGTAAATTCAATTCCTCCAATGTCGGTAGATGCATTTATGTTATTGTCGGATATTTTTGCATTCAGGTTAATTTTACCTTTATCAAAATGAATTTGTTTTATGATGTCTTGGATTTGCGTAGGAATAATATCATATTCTGCAAAAGAATTTAATAAATACAATTCAAAATCTTTTAGTTTAATACCCCCGCTGATAATAGGATTAGAAGCTATGTTATCAGCATTTAAGTTAATATTAAAAGAGCTATTAGTATCTTTAAATACACCATTAAGGTTTTTTATATCAAGTTTGTTATTTTTTAAGTTTATGCTGCCGTTAGAGAGTTTTAGTTTATTGTTTTTTGAAACTTCAAGAATATTTGCAGAAAAGTTGATTTTATCGTACTCAATATTATCAGTATTTCCTTTGTATGTTGCATTTACGGATACAAATATATTTGCAATTTCTTGAAGATATTTATCAGTCTTATTAATAACATCTTTTAAATTCAATTTTGGAATTGATATGTCTGCATCGGCAAATTTATCTTTTATAGATGCTTTTAAAGTTAGGGGTGAACTTCCTATAATTGCATGTAAATCAATATTTGCATTTGTATTATCAAAGTTTATTATACCGCTTGTTTTTTTCAATTGTATATCATTCATTCTGACAACACCTTCAAAAAGGTTAATATTACCTTTTACAAAGAAGTTTTTATTATATTTAATTAAGTCTATATCTTTAATATTTCCGTAAACTTTAAGCTTTAGATTTGCAAAACCTTGTGTAATATTTAAAACCGGAATCATATTTTTTAATTCATCAATTATAGTTGAAGTTTTCATTGTTTGATATAATTTTGCCAAATTTTGTTTTTCGGTTTTTACATCAAAATCGAATTTTCCTGATAGATTACAGGTTCCGTCAATGCTAATTTTTTCTCCGTTAACACTTCCTTTTTTTAGATTAAAAACAGCATTTTCATCTGTAAAATTGAGTATAGCTTCACCGTTATTAAGAATTAAATCAGGAATTCCGAGAAAATATGTTTTGACGTTGTAGAAGTTTAATCCGCCCCAAACGTGAGGATTTTTTCTGTTTCCTTTGATTGTAATATCAATATTTCCTGTTCCTTTAATATCCATAATCGGAACAGGACCTATTACAAAGTTTAGTATTTCATGAATTGGAACAACTTTTTCTTCGGCTGTTGCAAGGTCGACTTTTTTTGTACTCCAAACACGCATATTTGCGTACTTAATGTTATATAATTCAACATCCCCTTTAACCCATACTTTTTCAGAACCGCCAGCAGGAACAAAGACGTCATAATCTAATGTTTTGCCTTTAAAGTCTAATTTAACAGTTGCACCTTTGGCGTTTGGTATGGGTTTTGTTAAAATACCTTCATCAACAAATATGCTGCCGGTTAAAGATGGTTCAGGAAGCTCTCCATTTATGTTAATATTTCCTAGAATATTTCCGTAAAATTTATATTTTTTAAGCTTGTACATGTCAATATCTTCAGTTTTAAATGAAGGACTCATGCTTATAAAATCTTCTATAGCGGATTTATTTATTCGTATATTCAAGTTGAGTTCCGGTGTTAATTTTGTAAAATCCGAAATTGCACCGTTTATTACGGTATTAATTCCGGTGGACATTATTTCAGCATCTTTTATTGATAAAGTTTTTCTTGAAAGATTAAATCCTGAATTAATTTTTAATTCATCAGGAAAAATTAAAGATTTAGCATCATCCTTCATAAGGATTTTTAAATTACTAAATTTAGCTGCAATATTATCTTTGTCAACGTCAATATTTATAAGCCCTTTTGCTATAATTAAATCTTTCGGTAAATAATTTTTCAGGTAGCTTGAAAGCGGTTCAATATCAAAATCTTTTATGTGCATATCAAAAACGGTTTTAGATACATCATTATTCCCCGGAAGGTATAGATTTGCATTTGCGTGAGAGGTCTTACCATTTATATTTATATTGCTGTTGAATGCAAGTTTTATGTACTTTCCGTTTGTTTTAAAGAAAATATCTTTACCTGAATAAACTGCTGTTTGTTTGGATTCTGTTTGATTAATGCTAAGCAGAAAATTATCTATTTTTGTTCCGTTGCATCTAACTTTTGTTTTATTTAGATTAGATATAAAGTTTTTATCTAATTCTGCGTTTTTATTTAAGATAGTTTTTATGTCAATGTTAGAGGCTTCAATGTTGTTAATATGAATTCTGCCTGATAAGAGAGGAAGTATTCGGAGTTTAAGTTTAAAATTTTCTATTTTTATCTTGTCATTTGTAGTTTTAGAGGTAATGCTAATATTTTTTGCTTTTATTGTTGCATTAGGAATGATATTTAGGTAAAGCTGCGGTTTTTCTATGGAGATATTGTATGAGGTATTGTATGACAAATTCTCGCAGATTACCGGCACCGCTTTTGTAAAAAGAAACGGTATTCCTAAAAGCCAAACTGCTAATATCCCCAAGACTAATATATATTTATGGTAATTACGCTTCATTTTATACATATATGATACCAATAACAAGGGTAAATGTATAGTGCAAATTTACTAATAATATGTCTATAAGATGGTGTTCCAAAAGTCAAAATTATTTATAAAAAATGAATACCGCAAGGGTGTGTTAAGCTTCCAATAGCTATGTAGGTTGTTGTAAATTGTAAAATTTACCGCAACAATACAAAACTAGTTTTTGTTTCGGTAATCAAAGATTACCAAAAACTATGGTCTATAACGTTTATAGGTAAAAACTGCGTATTCCGAGAAATGTCACGTCCATCCGTCATTCAGAGGGGAAATAACCATTTAGCCCCGATGAATCGCCATAATTTTTGTTTATAAAAACAGTTTAAGAGATTCTTCGGACTTCGTGAAGGAAAACGTTTAAACTTGCAAACCACGTCCTCTGAATGACGATTATTTCAAGCTTTTACGTTTATGAGTAAATATAATTTGCGTTTTTCGTGAAATATCATACTCAACCGTTATTCAGTATGTTTATTATTCTGATAAACCCTCACCCGAATTTCTAACATTCGAGCAATGCTCTCATGTTGAAATTCTACCCTCTCCAATTGGAGAGGGTGCAGTTGTGTTTGAGAACGAGAGTTCGAAAACTACAAATGCGGGTGAGGTTCAAACCTATATTCAGGTTACACAATTTGTTATCCTGAATATATTTACCCCTGAATATATTTACTCCTTGACTTTAATTAATTCATCATTAAGACTACACTAAACAGATGATTTTGCGAGTAAAAAGTAAAGCATTTATCTGATTTATCCGATAAAACTAATAAAAAGAGGTATAACTATGCAAATCAATGGTGGTGTCAGATTTTGTGAACACGGTATGAGGGCTTCAATAAGAGCCATGCACGTTCAAACGGAATTATTAGGAATGATTAATGAGAACGTAGCAGGGTTTGATAAAGTCGGATATCAGAGAAAAGAGGCAGTCGTTTCTTCTATGACGGAATATCTTGGAGTACACGGACTTTCGACAACAATTGATGATCAAGTCGGGCGTATTATGGTTTCAAATAATCCGCTTGATATTGCTATCGCGAATAAAGGATATTTTCAAATCCAAACTCCCAACGGTGTTAAACTTACTCGTGACGGAAGATTTAAACTTGATAAAGACGGGAATTTGTTATCCTTAGAAGATTTTCCTGTTTTGTCAGATGCGGGTGTTCCTATTAAACTGCCCGTAATTCCTGATAATATTGATAAGGTTGTAGTTGATTCAAAAGGAAAAGTCAGCGTATATGATAAATCAACAAATAAACTTTCAGAAGCAGGAATTTTGGGAGTTGTTGATGCTAACGGAATGGCTGTAATGAATCCCGACATTAAACAAGGGTATAACGAATATTCAAATGTTGCTTTACAAAACGAATTTTTAAGAATTAAACCTGTTGTTAACAATTTTGAAGCAAACAGACAAATATTCTTAATTGAAAGTAATAATTTACAAAAAGTAATCAGCCAATTAGGTTCGGTAAGCTAGGAGGTGAGTTGATATGGTAATGTACAATATGCAAGCGGTTACGCACAGATGTATAAATAACGCTACAATGCAATTTGATAAATTAGGATATATAGCAACAAACCTTGCTAACTATTCAACAGTTGGTTATAAAGGAGTTGCGTTCGAACAATTCCTTAGAGAAGACGGTTATGTTGATGGTGCAATAAGAAAAAATACTCTTCAAGGTTCAATCAGAGTAAGCAGCAATCCTTATGATATTGCAATCGATGGTGAAGGATATATTCCTGTTGTATCACAAGATGGTGAAGTTCAATATACCAGAGACGGTTCACTAAAAATCGGTGCCGGCGGTTATCTTGTAACAGTAGATGATTGGATGGTAGGCGATGGTATAAAAATTCCGCCTAATTCATACAGAATTGAAATTAAGCCGAACGGTGACGTAATGAACTATGATAAGGCAGGTTCTTTACCTGAAAAAATAGGAACAATTCCTGTTGTTCAATTTGATAATCCTGAGGCTTTAGAGCAGGGACATAATAACAAAGTTGTATTTAACAGTGAAACAGGCGAACCAAGACTTGTTAAAGATGATTTAATAAAACAAAATGCAGTTGAAGTTTCAAACGTTAATATTTACGATGAATTAAATACAATGATGAGACTGAATGCTTCAATGATAGCAAGTTTGAATCTTATGAAGGTCGCAAATGATATGTACACAAAAGGTATAAATCTTCAACAATAGGAAGGTGATATAAAATGAGTTACACAGGATTAGATGCTTTAGGAAAAACAAGCTTGATGTTGGACTTAATCTCTCAAAGACAGAGAGCGTTAGGTTCAAATGTAGCAAATGTCGATACCCCTGGATATGTAAGACGTGATATTGATTTTTCCACGTATTTAGGTACGATGAACAGTCCGCTGGAAACTCAATTATCAGAAAAGCTGGGACCTTCTGCAATTATGGAAGACAGAACAAGAGGTGAGATTGATATAGCGGAAGAATTTGCTGAAATTCAAAAGAACTCGCTTATGTACACAATGGCAACAAGAAGAATGTCGAACATTATTACCCAGATGAAAACAGTTATAAATGTCGGTAAGTAGGGCAGGGGTAAATATATTTGACTAAATTGCATTCTTCACATAACGAAAGAATATAGGTCTGGCTTTAACCCGAAAAAAAAATAAGTAATAGTAGGTTGGGTGAAACTCAACAAAAACAAAAATATAACCGAAAGGAAGATAATTATGAGTATAATGGAATCAATAAACATCGGTGCAAACGCTCTTAAGACACACGGCTTAAGATTGGATATCCACGCAAAAAATATTGCTAACGTAGATACTCCTAATTACGTAAGAAAAATTCCTGTATTAAATGCAACAGAGGATATATCTTTTCAGGGTGTCATGAACGCTATGAAGAATGATGTATTCGGAACCGGAACTCTTCCTTATCTTCAAGGCGGGGTTGTGTTTAACGGTTGTGTTGAGGATCCTACCGTTGGTGAAAGAATTTATGCTCCGGGGCATCCTGATGCTGATGCAAACGGTTATATTCGTTCTTCAAACGTTAATGCAATGGTAGATATGGCAGATGCAATAATGGCACAAAGAGCTTATGAAGCTAACCTTGCACTTGTTAACATTTCTCGCTCAATGGCAGCAAAAGCAGTAGAAATCGGACGTTAATACGTTTTTATAAAAATTTTTATCTCATCCGACACTCTATACGATTCTCTGATTTTTTGTTTTGTGCGTTTGAGTGTAATCTCATTTAAGTGGCAGTCTTTTGATTTTAGGTAAGCTAAACATTTATCAGGATACTTACCCATTACTGTTGCTAATGCCCAAGCAACACCCATTTGTGAGTAATAATCATCTGTGTTTAGTTTATCTAAAACATCAATTACTCTATCGATGTAATTATCATTAAGATAGTGGGATAAAAGTACAACAGAGATAATTCTGCTTTCAAATTCTTTTTTTGAATTTTTGTATTTCATAAGAAAATCCCAAACTTCTTTTTGATATTTTCTTGAAATTCTAAAATTCTGACAGAGTGAATCATTTACTGCCCAATCGTTAACTTGCGGCATAAATGCTTTAAAGTATTTTAGTATTGTTTTAATGTCATCTTTAACGTACCCGATAACAAATGCGTGCAGAAGTTTAAGTTCAAAAGATGAATAATCATCGTTTTCTAAAAAATATTTGTAATTTTCTTTTGCTACTATTTGGGCAAATTTTCTTAACTCGGGTATTGATATGCCAAAAGTTGTACGTTTAATTTTATCCAGTTCTTTTTTTATATCTGATAAATTCATTAAAGTAACTCCAAAACTTCCGCTACAGAATAATTATCTTCAAATACGACTATATTTTTCCCTGTTTTTTCTTTGACATAATCTAATGAATTTCCGTCTAAAAACAGGTTTGTATAGGGTTTAAGCATAATAGAGGGAACAATTATATAATCCGCTTCAACATTTTTTATAGAATTAATCAAGTCTTCGGAGGTTATAAGTCCGGCTACTGTAATATTTTTGCCCCAATAAGTTGATTTTACGGGATTAACAATGCAGGTTAAATTTTCAATTTTGTTAAGCCCCTCTGAGATATATTCAAAAGCCGTTTTAGCTGCAACAGAGCAGGCAAAACAAATTGTTAGGTGGTTATCAATTTTTTTTGGCAGTTCAAGACAGTCAAAATCGTCCATTATAGTTCTGAGTGAACCCACTCCGTCATCAAGCTGCGAAAAGTTACCGTAATATTTGCTATCGGGAATACTTTTACCTGCTAACAAGAAAAATTCATCTGAACAACAGACTTTTTTGTATTTTGTCGCTATTTTTAGAGTTTCTATCGCAACTTTTTTATCAACCGTTTTTAGTTCATCACTTCTGAATTGAGTAACACCAACAGGAACAATTGCAACAGAAAGCAGACAATCTCCGAGTGTAGAAAGGTCTGATAATGTTCTTTCAAGTTCTTTCCCGTCATTATAATCGGGGCAGAGTACAATTTGAAT
This sequence comes from uncultured bacterium, assembly GCA_902775025.1. Taxonomy (GTDB): domain Bacteria; phylum Cyanobacteriota; class Vampirovibrionia; order Gastranaerophilales; family Gastranaerophilaceae; genus CAG-196. The sequence goes on from CACYKP010000004.1 coordinate 34,816, forward strand.
ATGGAATGGGATGTCATTATCAGCAAACCATTGAAGGTTCTCCATTATTTTACCCGCATTTGGATTTTTGAGCATTTTTACTCTTAATTCGGGGTTAGTTGTATGAACCGAGATATAAAACGGTCCAAGGTGAAGCTTAGATATTCTTTCTTTATCCTTGTCAGTTAAATTCGTTGTAGTTATATAAGTTCCCTGCAGGTATGAGAGCCTGTAGTCATCGTCTTTTACATAGAGTGTATCTCTTAATCCCTCAGGCTGCTGAGCAACAAAGCAAAAGATGCAATTATTCAGACATGGTTTAACTTTATCAAAAACAGCACTTTCAAAGACAATTCCCAAATCTTCATCAAAGTCTTTTTCAAGTTCAATCTCTTCAATCTCACCGTTAGTTTTTTGTATTTCGATTGTAACAAGTTCGTTTTTGCATAAGAACTTATAATCAATCATATCCTGCATTTTTTCACCGTCAATAGAGAGGATAATGTCTCCTTTTGAGATTTCAAGTTCTTGTGCAATAGAGCCTTCAAGAACATCACTAACGAGAGCCGGCATTTTCAAATCCTTCCAAAAGCGATATAAAGTTTTTGTATTCGCAAATCAGATTATCAAAAACCATTTTGGGATAAAAAGATAAATCTTTAAATGTCATAATATTTTTTGCATCAATAATAATGCTTTCCGCTTTGAGTTTGAGTGCAGCAATCATTTTTAGCTGTTCATCTTTATCTAAAATATCAGCACAAGCAAGTTTAACTCTTGCCATAGGTAAAAATTGAATAGGGTTTTCAAGCGGTTCTTCCATAATAAGCCGTTTTAACTCATCAACTCCTTCTTTTGTAATAGAATAGTACGTTGAAGGACGTCCGCCTTCAGATATGGATTTCTGAGTTTTTACAAACCCTGAGTTTTCAAGCCTTCTAAGCGCAGGTTTAATTGTTCCGTAACTCGGAGTCGTAAGTACGGAAAAATCCCCTCTTATCTCTTTTGATACTCCGTACATTGTCAAAACTGTTTTATTAAGCTCAAATAAAATTAAAAGTTCTATCATAATATAACGATTATATCACATATTTACCCCTCGATACATTTTTTAACAAATATAAAGCGATAAAAAAATCGAGTATGTATTTATCCCCGATACATTTTGTTACAAAGAGGCAATTTCTTTTATAAAAAATACTTTATATATTTAATAAATAAAACTTTGAGGATAAAATTATGACATTAAGAGTTGAAAGCAATACTGCTGTTGGCTATGCTAACTATTCTAATAATAATTCAGGCAGAGTTAATGAACGCTTAATTTTTGATTATCAACAAGATGAGAATGCTGAAAAAAGAGCAAAAACAGCACGTGCAAGATATAAAGCAATGCAAGACAAGAATCTTGTTTTTTATCCTGAAAAAACAGATACAACATATATACTGTTTTTTATAAAACAGGTAAATCATCATCGTGCATATTATGAATATACTGCAAATGGTAAAGAGACAGTATATCAAATAAAACAAAGATTTGGCATCCAAGACCATGCTCTTGAAAAATTCAACAATTTCTATAAAGAAAATGAAGATACAGATGCTTGTATTCCTTCAGCCGGCACAAAGCTGAGATTTTATGCAACAGACGTAGAATAAATTAATCTAAGTCATTTTTGACTATAGATATAAATTCACTTGCAAGTTTTTCGCTCCATTTGGAGTTAATCTCTCCCATCATAATTTTAATTGCGGTTTCTTTTGTATTTGCATTACGGTAAGGACGTTTTTCAAGTAGTGCAAAATATGAGTCTATAATTAGAATTATTTGAGATTCTATTGGAATTTCTTCTCCTGAGATTTGGTTGGGATATCCTGAACCGTTCCAATTTTCGTGGTGTTTTTCAATAATAGGAATAATATCTGTAATATTTGATATTGGTTTTAAAATATCTCTTGCTGCAATAAGTGGGTGCTGCTTGATGGATTCCTTATCCTCATCGCTTAGGGGTTCTGTTTTGTTTAATAACTCTTTTGGTAACATTGTGTTACCGATATCATACAAAAGGACTGCTACTTTAAGCTTATCAATCTGTTCTTTAGAGAGGTCAAATCTTTTAGCAAGAAGAGTGGCAAGTTGTACTTTTTGCTTAACACTTCCGTCATTATGGTCGGGATTGTATGTTGACACAAGTGTATCAGCGACTTGGTATAATCTTTCATTGTTAAAGTTTGTTGATTGCAGCTTTTCTGTTAACAGCTTTGCAATCTTTTCATCAACAGGAATGCGGTGCTTAGTTAGAATGTCAATGTATGTTTTAATAGCCACATCCTGCCAAGAGGTTTCGTGAGCAGGCTTAGCGAGTGTAACTCTGTTTCTGCCTTTTCTTTTAGATTCATACATTGCCTGATCGGTAAGCTCTAACAACTCATCAAGGTCGTCAGAGTGTTCAAGATATGTTGCAACACCAACGCTTGCAGTAATATGACCTATTTTATCAAGTTCAACGCCTTCTATTGCTTTTCTTATACGTTCTGCAGCAACAAGTCCGCCGGCAGAATCTACCCCCGGAAGTATGAGGTTAAATTCTTCACCGCCCATTCTTGCTGCAATATCAATTGAACGAGCATTGTTTTTAAGAACTTCTGCTATAGCTTTTATTGCAATATCTCCGTAATTGTGCCCGTAAACATCATTTATCTGTTTTAAGTGGTCAAGGTCTAAGCCTATAACCGTAAAATGTTGATTTTGACGTTCTGCACGAATAGCTTCTTTTTTTATAAATTCTTCAAAGTATCTTCTGTTAAACAGTCCTGTCATACTGTCTGTTACAGCTTGCTCTTTGACCGCTTGAAACAGGTCTGCAATTGTTATAGCAAGTTCAATTTGTTTAGCAAATAAACTTAAAAAGTTTAATTCATTACTGCTAACTTTTTCTCTTGATGAAAATACAATTAATGAACCGAAATGAATATCCTTTGACATTAGAGGAACGAGGATATAAGACTTCATTCCTGCTTCCTTAAAGAATTTTTCCAATCTTTCTTTATCAAGGTTAGGAATAAAACCGCTGATAAGTTCAACAATATTCGGAGATTGGTATATAGTATTGTTCATTACAGCATCTTTAAGTCCTTCTATTCCTGGGTAAACCATTTTGTAGTCTGATAGTTTACAATGAAAATATTTTGCAAATTTATCAGAAAAATCTTGTCTGGAAGCGGCGGCAACTTGTATAAAACTTTCTCCGTCTTTAATTTGTGGCTTTATAATGAAACTGTAAACGTATCCTAATTCACCTTGAAGGCTGTTTACTATTGCGTTGAGGACGTTTGATAAAGGCTCGGAAGAGTTCATCATATTCCAAATATGCTGCAGAGTGAGCATTTGTTTATTTGCTCTATCGAGTTCTTTTGTTCTTTGTTCAATCTCAGCTTCAAGCTTTGCGTTTCTTTCATAAACTTCAAGCAAAGTCTTACTGCCGTAGTAAATAGAAGAATCAACGGCATCCAGCTGGGATTTGTATTTTTTAAAACTGTCAAAGAAGCCCACTAACTTAACCTCAATTTGTCAATACAAATGGTATTATAGCATATTATTCAAACCCCGTAAACCCTTTTACAGATTTAATCTTTGGGAGTATCTGATATGCTTTTTATTCTTAATTTAATACTATCGCCTTCATGTTTTTTGCAGTTGATACCGTGTGTTAGTTTACCCATTGTTTCACCAAAAAGATAACTTGTAGGACCTACTATTATTAGCCCTGCAATAGATATTGTTTCTACAATGATAACACATGCTCCTGCTGCGCCTACAATAACAGCAACGGGTAATGAAATAATTCCTTTTGCAACATTTCCGACAGCTGAGCCTTTAAGAACATGCCTTTTAGTTGTTCCTTTGACGTTGTATGTTTCGCCTGTCGGTAAAATCATTTCGTCTATAACAATACGGACTTTTGCTCTTCTGTATGCCCAGCGTCCTTTTTTGAAAGCTTTAATTTTGCCGGAAAAAATAGTTCCTGCAGGAATGTCAAAACCATTAATGCTGCATTCTTCAGTTGATTTGAACTGAACTATTTGTCCTTTTGATGCCTTGTTGACGTTTAAATCTGTTGCAAAATCAGCTTTTACTATGTGATTTCCGCTATGTCCTTCTTCGTTCGCATAAGCCGGCAAGAACATAAAATTTAATATACAAGATGTTAATATAACCGATAATAATTTTTTCATTGTCCTTAATTCCTTTAATAGTATTATAACGTATTTTTGTTTTTTATTAAATAAATATATTAAAAACCCCCTTGGCGGGAGTCGAACCCGCGACCTTCGGCTTCGGAAACCGACACTCTATCCGACTGAGCTACAAGGAGATTTTGTTTTGTTTTTTGTGCAATACGCCGCACTCTACTATAATTATCTTTTGGTGCATCAAACGACGCACCCTACTGATTTACATCTACAGAATTACCCTTTGATTTACCCCTTTGATTTACCCCTATTTACCAAAACGGCGATTTCTTCTTTTGTATTCAAGCACGCATTCTGCCAGTTTTTCTTTATCAAATTCAGGCCAAAATTCAGGAATAACAATAAACTCAGAATATGCTATCTGCCAAAGAAGATAATTTGAAACTCTCATTTCTCCGCCTGTTCTTATCAGTAAATCAGGATCAGGAATATCTTTTGTGTAAAGATGTTTTGAGATTACTTCTTCTGTGATATCTGTAATTCCTTCTTTGATAATATTTTGTACTGCGTGAACAAGTTCATCTCTTGAACCGTAGTTGAAGGCAATTTGAAGATTTACGCCTGTGTTATTTTTTGTTGTTTCTACTGCATTTTTTAGAATTTCTTGAAGTTTATCACTAAGTTTTGTTGTATCACCGATAAAGGATATAACTACGTTGTTCTCATTCATTTCGTTTAATTCGTTTTTAAGTGTTTGAGCGAGCAAATCCATTAAGAAGTTTACTTCTTCCGGTTTTCTGTTCCAGTTTTCAGTAGAAAAAGCATAAACAGTAAGGTATTTAATCCCGAAATCATCACAAGCTCTCATAGTTGCTTTTAAAGCTTCAACACCTTTTTTATGTCCGACCATAGATGGCAGGTTTTTTGCTTTTGCCCATCGTCTATTTCCGTCCATAATTACGGCAATATGCTTTAAATTACATTCTTCTACAATCTTTTTAATATCTTCCATAGTTTTTCCTTAATATTTTTCCAGCATTTCAAAAATTTTAAATACAGGTTCAACAAGTTCTTTTATATCACATTCTTCATCCAGTTCCAGTGTTATAGTTGGAATTTTTCGTTCGATTCCTGCCCAAGTTCCGAAGCTTCCGGGAGTTGGGTACCCGATAGATTCTTCAACCGGATATTTAATAATTTTTGAGATTTGTTCTGATACCTCTTTTGCCGGCCCGTCGTAGTTTACGACTTTGTATGGGGCGTGAAGAGTCAGAATTAATTTAGGTTTATTTGTTTCTATTATATCAATAACAAATTTTGTTTCTTTTTCACTAGCCGGTTCTATTCCGCCGTAAAAATTGTCTTTTTCGCTTAGAACCCAATTTTTTGTAGGAAAATTACGGTTCAAATCAACTCCGTTAGAATTTGTTCTAATGTTATGTTCAAATCCATATTCATTCAGGCAAGGTATAAAACACAAATTTGTATCAGGTTTTGTTTTTAAATACTCTTCTATTAAGTATTTTCCTTGAGGCTCATCGCCGTGAAAACAACCAATGATAAGAATAGATGATGTAATATTTCCAACTGTTTTTATATTCAAAAAAACCTCACTTAAAATTGAGATATATTTATAAAAGCACTATGGCTTTATTATTGCTAATACATAATCATCCGTGAAGTATTTATTAGCACAAGCCTGAATATCTTCCGATGTAACCTGTTTTATTTGTTCTATAACTGTATTTCTGTAATCAAAACTTTTGCCCATGATTGAATAATAAGCCATAATATTCGCCTGTTGAGAGTTAGTTTCGGATAAGAACTGTTGTTTCCCAATCAGGTTATTTTTCGCATTATGCAATTCTTCTTCTCCGACAGGAATTGTTTTAATTTTTTCAATTTCTTCTTTAAACCCTTCAATTGAAGTTTGAATATTTCCTGGTTCAGTTCCTATGTATATACTGAATACAGCGGATTTAAGGTGAGCTTCATAAGAAGTTCTTACTGTATAAGCTAAGCCTTTCTTTTCCCTAAGCTCTAAAAATAGTCTTGAACTAAGTCCGCTTGCGCCAAGAATGATGTTTAAAAGCATAAGAACGGGATATTCTTTATCACCAATCGTGCCGACTCTCCAACCCTGAAGTATTTGAGCCTGATTAGCATCCTCTTTTATAATTTCTGCGTAATCTTTTTTGAGTTTATTTGGCTCTGTTATATCGGAGTTGTTTTCTGTGGCTTTGGGTAATATTCCCAAGTACTTTTCCAACAGTCCTTTTTCTTCAATATCTCCAACAAGTGCAAGAGATTTTCTTCCTGTTTGTAAAATCTTTTTGTAAGAATTTATTACTTCTTCTTTAGTAATTTTATCAACTTCTTCCAAGATTTTTGTATAACTGTGCCCGTAAAAATGGTCTTTGTATATAGTTTTTGAGAATAAGTCCGACACTTTTACTTTAGCAGAATCAAGTTCTGCCATAAGTTCACCTTTGAGTTTTCCGACCTCTTTATCAAATTCTTCAAAAGTAGAATTGAGAATGATATCACTCATCAGAGAAAGTGCTTTTTCAAAATCTTCATTCAGGCAGGTAAATCTGAACCGCAAATAGTCAGATTTCATTTCCGTTATCAGTTCTATTGCATTTTCGTCTAAAACTGTTGCAAGTTCTTCTGATGAATAGTTTGTTGTGCCTTTCAGTAATAGACGGTTCATCAAAGAGTATTCACCTGCGTGATATTCTTCTTCATTAATTGAAATGTTAAGAGTCAGGGCGACTCTTGGTGTGTTTTTGTTTTGCTTTATACAAGCTTTAATTCCGTTTTTTAAAATAAATTCTCTCATAATGTGATTGTATCATAAAAAATATATTTTCTTTTATTTTTCAAATTGTAAATTTTAACGTAAATTTATGTAAAAAAATAAGCATGTTCATGGTATTATCTTTTTGAGGATATCTGATGAAGATTATAGAAGCAAGAGATGGTTTTATAAATTTTGAGGCTGATGAAAGTATTTACCTGTCCTCTTTTATCCAAGCAGCAGGCATGGATAAAACTTATGTTGCTCAGGTAAATCAAATGAAAAAATTCGGCAAAATTTTGATAGCAAGTGCAAGAATACTTTTCTTGTACAACGGAACAGAGCTTGTTGAATATGACAGAACGCTTCCTGCCAGAGACTCAGAATTAAGCATCTTCCCGCTTAATATTATACAAAATTCAGTAAAAGCAAAGCAGCCTATAGTAGTCGGAAAAACTCTTGATAATTCAAATAATATTTTTATGGATTTATCAGCGTTTAACAAAAGAACCCTTATCAGTGTTGATGATACCAACGCTCACAATACATTGGTATCAAATTTAAGCAAGCAGTTTAAACATTCAGGTAAAAAAATAATTCTGGTAGATACTTTGGGTGTTATCAAGGGAGATAAAAAATATTTTGCAGCAAAAGATTTTAAACTTCCTCTTGATACATCAACACTGGAATTTATGTATAAATCATGCTTAAATGATGCGACAGAGGATAGTAAAGCAACTATTGCCGAAGTGTTTAGTGATTTATCCGAGTATTCTAAAACGGTTCCATTTGTTCCTTTTGGAGTACTAAAATCTATTGTTGATGAAATGGTTGATAAACAGCATATTTTCAGGCTGTTTGTTTTAAAAAACCGATTGGCAAATTTTGAAAAGCTTGGGTATTTTGCAAGCGATAAGAGTGAAGCAGATAAACTGGAAAAAATTCTTGCATCTGAAAGTGCTATAATAGATTTATCTAAACTTAATCCTCTATTCCAAAATAAATTTTTAGAATTTATATATTCAAAAATTGATGCAAAAAATACTCAGGTTATATTAGAACTTTCAAATACAGTGTCGAAAAAGAATTTAAAAACTGTGATTGTTGATTCCGAACTTCCGACACTGGTTATGACTCATTCTAAATATCAGTATTTGAATGATATAAAAGATATGTTTAAAAACTTCATTATAGAACCCTCTTTTGTTAATAATGAAGTATTCAGGAACTATATTACGTTCTTATCTTCTATGAAAAACGGGATGTATTTAACAGCAGGTGAAGATGTAAACTATGTTCCAATGGTTTCGGTATTCCAAAATATTGATGAATTTGTAGAAGTAAGTGAAAAAACAATTTCTGAAACAGAAAATGAAGAATCTCAATTACAAGATGAAGAAAATATTGATACTTTAGAAGATTTAACAAATAATCAAGATAAAGAAATAATTACTGTAGAAGAATCTGCAGATAAAATTGATACCTCTGACGATCAGGAAAAATACGATGAGTATGAAGGACCGACACAGGAGGAAATAATTGCTGAAATAGAAGAAAAATCAAATGGCATTATAGATTCTATATCTAAGGAGTTAGAAGAACCTGCAGAGATAGATTTATTTGGCGGAGAGTCCGATGAAGAGGAAACAGGTACTCAATCTGAAGTTATAGAAGATGAACTTCAGGAAAAAGATAGTATAGATGAAATAAGTGAAGAATCAGAGCAAACTGAAGATGTTATAGAACCTGAATATGAAGAGGCTATAGAGCAAACAGAGCCTGAAATCGATGAAGATGATATATCCGATTCTCTAGCGGAAGAACTGCCTGTTATAGAAGAAGAACAAACAACAGAACAGCAAGAGGAAGAGGAACAACTTATACAGCCGGCAGGTCAGGAAGATGTTCTTATTGAAGAAACAGAGCTTATTGATGAAGATTTGGCTCAGAATTATGCTTTGAATGAAGACAGTAACAGTGATGAAGAGGCAGAACCTGAGGAAATATTGTTGGAAGATAATTCTGATGATGCTTTGGATAATATAGCCGAATACGATGATAATGCATCGATAGAACTGCCTAATGGCTCTGAAGATGAAGGTATGTTCGCAGAAGGTGAAAATACTAATGATGTGTTATCTGAAGAAGAAGATATTTCAATAGAGCTAAGCGGAGATGAAGAATTATTCATAGAAGAAATGGAAGAAACCGAGCCGGTCAGTGAAGCTCCCGAGTTAAGCGAAAAAGATAAGTCAAGTTTTATAGAGCCTTCTATTATTCCGTTAGATGGTGAAGAATATAATCAAAATTACGATGATGAACCTAAGGAAGAGTTTGTAAGCGAAAATGACGTTAAAGAAGATGATATTATTATTGATATGACTGATGAAAATGGTGTTTCCGGTATTGATGAAGATGTAGACAGACAAATAGTGGAAGATGTTGACAAAGTATTTACTACAATTAAAACCGAAGAAGAACTTGAAGAGATTTCTGACTCTGATTTGGATTTGATTGATGCGTTAAATGGTGATGATGAAGAATTGGAAGAGTACCAAGGAGAGTTGGAAGAAGTTTCTTCTGACGTTCAAGTTGATGAAGGGATTTTAGAGCAGCCTTCCGAAGGGATAGTTCCTCCAAGACAACACTCTCAATTATCTGAAAATAACGAGATTTTGGAAAAGAAAGAGTCTAACACTCCGATTGTTCCTGTGTATGATGCTGACATTCCTCAAGAGGATATGGTTGTAAGTGATACTATACAGCAAGGCGATTCTGTAGTACATGCTAAATACGGAAATGGTGTCGTAGAAAAAATGATTAAATACGGCACAAAGACATTGTTCTCAATAAACTTTGAAAATGTAGGACGCAGACTTTTAGATCCGACGTTAACAGAGATTAAGAAGTTGTAATACTTGAAATTAAAAAATCAGCATTATAGAATGAATTAGGTCGAAATATTTAATCAAGTTTGGAATCTTGAGAAAAGAAAGAAGGTAAATAATGAAAGACGGTTTACACCCAGATTATAAAAAAACTGTTATCAAATGTGTTTGCGGAAATGAAATTGAAACAGGTTCAGTTGTTGATAATCTAACAGTTGAAATTTGTTCAAACTGCCACCCGTTCTATACAGGTCAACAAAAAATTCTTGACTCAGAAGGACGTGTTGAAAGATTCAAAAAACGTTACGGTCAAAAATAACGGTTTGTTTAGAAATTATAAAAAAGAGGTTCTGTTTTTTCAGAACCTCTTTTTTTTTATATTTTGTTTATTAAACTCTGCCGTACATGTCCTCATAGCGAACGATGTCTTCTTCTATGAGTAAATCGCCCTTTTGAACTTCAATAATTTTTAATACATCTTTATATGGGTTTTGAAGAGAGTGAATTTCTTTAACATCTATATCAATACTGTGTCCGGGGCTTAAAATATGTTCTTTCCCTTCAAGAAGAACTTTTGCCATGCCTTCTAAAACAACCCAATGCTCGCTTCGGTGGTTATGTGATTGAACAGAAAGCTTTTGTCCCGGGTTTACTTGAATCATTTTTGTTAAGAAACCCTTGCCTTCTGCTAAAACTGTGTAATATCCCCAAGGTCTGTAAACGGTTTTATGTACAAGATGCGTATTATCGTTTTGTTTTTTTAATGTTTCAAAAACTTTTTTAACATCTTGAGTTTTATCTGCTTTACAAGCCAAAATTGCATCTTCTGTTTCTACAATAACCGTATCTTCAAGTCCTATTGTAGCAACAAGTTTTGATGATGAGTACATAAGAGAATTCTTTGAACCTTCATCAAGAATGTGCCCAATCTTAACATTCCCGTCCGAATCCTTGGGACTTACATCATATATTGATTTCCAACTTCCTAAATCATTCCAGTCGCTTTCGAGCTTTACTAGTGCAATTTTATCTGATTTTTCCATAACCGCATAATCTATTGATATAGATGGCATTCTTTCAAATTCAATATAAGGAATTTCATCAGAGGATGTAAAGTCAAAGTTCTTCAGTAATGAATAAATCTCCGGCGAGCATGTTTTTAATTCGTTCAAAAGAGTGGAAGCTTTGAACATAAATATGCCGCTATTCCAATAATAATTTCCATCAGCAATATATTTTTCTGCTAGCTCTTGATTTGGCTTTTCGACAAATTTATTAACTTTGACACCGTTTTCAATTTTATTATCTGTAACATTAATATATCCATATCCTGTTTCAGGATAAGAAGGTTTGATACCAAAGGTTACAATATAACCTTGATTTGCTATTTTCTCACCTTCTTTTACTGTAGAAGAAAAAGCTTTAATATCTTTTATCAGATGATCTGACGGTACAACTAAAATAACAGGATCTTCTTTTGATTTTATGCTGATGTATTGTGCTGCTATTGCTATAGCCGGAGCTGTATTTTTTGAGATAGGTTCAGATAGAACGATAGGATTGTCTGCTATTTTTGATAATTGATATTTAACATTAGAAACGTGTTTAACACCGGTCATACTGATGATTTTGTCAGTTAATCTTTCAAATGTTGCTTGTAATAAACTTTCAGTATTTTGAATGTTTAACAATTGTTTTGGATATAGCTCCCTTGATAAAGGCCATAAACGGCTTCCTGAACCTCCTGCTAATATTAATCCGTACATATTACTCTCCTATAACAATACTCGAATATTATAACATAAAATTTTACTTGTTATAAATATAGCAAAATGTGGAATAGATAAATAGTTGTGATATAATCAGTAAAGGAATACTTGATGATATCGTTGAATAAGAAGGACAAACTGTTTAGAGCAGATATGACTATCACAAACTCGCTTCCCTATTGTATTTGCGGGGGGTAGCTTATAACGCCCTTCTTTTATTGCTTTTCAACGATTTTTACAAAAAATATATTTGTCTTATTCAACGAAATTCAACCAAAATCCGCCCCTTAAGTAAGGAGCGAAGTCCGGTATTCAGGGGCGGACAGTTACCCCACGATTACGGAGGGAGGTGCGTATGGCTCTCACCATAAACACCAACCTTTCATCGATGCTTGTGCAGATGAACCTTGCTCAATCGACGTTTGACCTAAATAAAGCGATTGAGCGTATGACAACGGGATATAAGCTCAACCATGCAAGCGATAATGCCGCAAATTATTCTATTGCTCAGAATATGGTGAGCTGGCTCTCGAGTTATGATATAGCATCTGAGAATATATCAATGGGTACAGACCTTGTTCAGACAGCATCGGATAGTATAGCTTTAATGCAGCAGCATGCGGAACGAATCCATAATCTAGTAACTCAGGCAATGAACGGAACTTATGGCGAAGATTCCCAAAAAGCAATCTCAAGTGAGATTAATGCACGAATTGCAGAGATTGACAGACTTTATCAAACGACCGAGTATAACGGCATCTCTCTTTTTAATAACCAAAAAATTGATATTTCTGAGGGGGCAATACAGCCGGGTGAGAGTGGTTTTATTGATGAGAACGCACTATCAGGGCCTGTTATGGTGAAAGAAACGGGATTTATACGTGCACTTTCGTCAGGAACGGTAGACGGAATAAAGGATAGTTATACCGATGCAGAGATTGCAGCTATGACCAAGGTTAAGAATTTAACAAAGTTTAGTTCAGGTCAAACCTATGCTATAACAGATGTTGAAGACCTCCAAAAACTTGCAGAACTTCATAATGCAGGAAAGAGTATTGCCAATGTTACCTTTGTTCTCGGAGCTGACCTTGATCTTTCGGGTGTTGATTGGACTCCGATAGGTGACAACACCACCACCTCTAATGCAACCCGTTTTAGAGGTACATTTAACGGCAACGGACATACAATCTCTAATCTTACGGTTAATAATCCTGATGCTAAATGTCAGGGCTTGTTTGGGTATGTAAACGGCGGAAAAATCAGGAATCTAGGACTAGAAAATGCAGAGATATCAGGAGATATCTGCTGCGGGGCATTAGCGGGATACACGTCAAGTGCTAAAATTGATAATTGCTTTGCCGAATCTACAGTAAGCGGGAAATCTTATATCGGCGGTCTGATAGGAAGGGCAAGTAATACAAGCAGTATAAAAAACAGTTATTCATCTTCTAGTGTTAGTGGACAAGGTTCTAATGTTGGCGGGCTTGTCGGGCATTGTAATAGCAGCAGTGTAGAAAACAGTTATTCATCTTCTACGGTTAGTGGACTAGGTGCTGATGTTGGCGGACTTGTCGGGCAATGTGTTAGCAGCAGTGTAGAAAACAGTTATTCATTTTCTACGGTTAGTGGACTAGCTGCTAATGTTGGCGGGCTAGTCGGTCTAATATCTAGTTGTAGTGTATCCAATAGTTATTCAAATGCTAATGTTAATTCTGCAAGTATACATGTTGGAGTATTTGCAGGTGGAAGTATCGGTGATACTACAATAGATACGTGTTATTCTTCCGGAAGCGTATCAGGGAACTCTCTTGTCGGAGGTTTTATTGGTACTGCCGGTGCCGGTGATACTACAGCAGGTACGACAACAATAGCCAATTCTTCATCATATTGTACAAATATTTTTGGAGGACAATATGTAGGAAGTTTTATTGGCGGGTACAGAACTCAGTCATATTATCCTGACGATTTTATTAGTGACCATGGTGACCAATTTATATATAACGGAGGTTTATCCTTAACAAATTGTGAATCTGCAACCCTTGATGATACCGATATGATAGGTGGAGCATTTATAAAACAATTTACAGATGAAGGATATACAGACCCTGAAACGGGAGATTGGGTAAGTGCAAAATCACATGTCTATATAAAAGATGAATCTTGTGACCTGACTCCTTTATTAGCTCAAATAGAAGGGCTTGATGTTGCATCCAACCCGACTGATTTGCAAGTCGGAATAAACGGATATGATTCAAGCAGAATAAGTTTTGATACAAACTTTGTGTATAACCTCTCATCAATCACCGTAGGAGGAAAAGTCAATAAAAATGCTTATACTATAATTGATAACTTTATAAACAAGTTATCTGCAAAAGCAACCTCTCTCGGTGCAGTATCAAACAGGCTAGATAGTGCATTAGAAAGTACAACGGTTGCAATGCAGAACCTTACATCATCACTGTCGACTATTCGTGATGCCGATGTTGCCAAAGAATCCTCTGCATACATAAAAGCTCAAATATTGCAGCAAGCATCCGCAACACTTCTCGCTACTGCAAACCAATCCCCAAGTGTAGCTCTACAGTTGTTGTAATTCAAAATTTTTGATATAATTGGTGTGTTGAAAAACCACTAATGATTCAGAATGAAAATATACTATAAGGCGACATATACATATAAACTGCTAAAAGGATTTATGCAAACTGCTGAGAGTTTAATTTCGACGCTCGGCAGTATTGTAATGTTTGGAATAGAGTTTATAAAAGGATTAAGAGATAAACCTACAACAATAAAAGAACTTATGTATCAATGCTATCGGTTTGGTGTAACGTCTTTACCCATAACACTCTCAATTGTCGGCATGACATCTGTAATTGTTGCAATGCAAGTAGCAGGAGAAATGGTAAAACAAGGTGGCGGGAATTATGTCGGAATGCTTGTCGCAATTCTTATGGTTAGAGAAGAAGCTGTTATCATGGCAGGATTTGCTATCATCTCAATGATAGGTTCTTCTCTGGCATCAGAAATTGCTACTATGAAAGTTACGGAGCAAGTTGATGCGATTCAGGTTTTAAAAGTTAATCCTGTTCATTATCTTTTCACGCCCAGAGTTCTTGCCGGAACGCTTATGATGCCGATAGTTGTAATAATATCTGCTTTAATTGGTATTTTAGGCGGTGGTGTTGCATCTAATCTTGTGTCAGGCTTGTCTTATAAGGCATATTTTGATTCTGTTTGGTTTGGATTAAATACGCACGATTTAAATGTATGTATAATGAAATCTTTTGCATTTGGTTTTGTAATTTCTCTTATAAGTTGTTCGTGCGGTATGGATGCGAAAGACGGTGCGAAAGGCGTAGGACTTGCTACGACAAAAGCTGTAGTTTGGTCATTTGTTGCAATTGTCATAGTGGATTTGATATTTGCAGCAGCATGTTTCTATTAATGGAAAATTGAAAATGGAAAATGGAAAATGAGTATTGAAGTAAAGAATTTAGTAAAATCATTTGATAAGAAAGTAATATTAGATAATATATCATTTAAGGTAGATGATGGAAAGATATTATCAATAGTAGGTTTTAGCGGTTCCGGAAAGAGTACGGTTTTGAAGCTTATAAGCGGTTTGATTGAAAAGGATTCCGGTGAGGTTATTACAACAGGCGGCGACATAGCGATGGTATTTCAATACTCTGCACTTTTTGATTCTTTGAATGTATTTGATAATATCTCGTTTGCACTTCAGGAAAGAAAAGATTTACGAGGCAAATATACAAGAAAAGAATTGGAGAAAATCGTTGCGGAAAAACTTGAACTTGTTGGACTTTCAGGAATTGAGGATAAGTTTCCATCAGAGTTATCTGGAGGTATGCAAAAACGTGTAAGTTTCGCACGTGCTATTGTTACAGAACCTAAGATTATTCTGTATGACGAACCTACTGCTGGTTTGGATCCAATATCATCAACGCTAATAGAGGATTATATTGTTAGATTAAAAAACGAAACAAATGCGGCTTCAATAGTTGTTACTCACCAAATGTCAACTATTCGAAGGACTGCTGATTCTGTGTTAATGTTGTATAATGGACATGCAGTTTTTGAAGGTTCTCCTGATGAATTATGCAGAGAAGAAACACCTTATACAAGGCAGTTTGTTGAGGCAACATTAGACGGACCTATGAAAATGAATTAAAGAGGAATATGAAAAATGAAAATATCACCTGCACTAAAAGTCGGTATTTTGACTATAATATCCATAACAATTCTTTTGTTTACAATTTTGTGGATAAAGGGGCGTTCTTTTTCTTCAGCGGAAAGAATAGAAGTTCAGTTTAAGGATGTAAACGGAATGCGTCCCGGCTCCGGCGTACAAATGATGGGTATGAGAGTCGGGCAAGTGGAGGAAATTACTCCGGTAGTTGATGGTGAATCAAGCTATGTAAAGATGAAATTTGTAATTACCCAACCGGGAATTGAGATTCCGAAAGCTTCAACTCTTTCTATTCAGCAGTCAGGGTTGATAGGTGAACAATTCTTGGAAATTACCCCGCCAAAACTGAGAACAGTTTATCTTCCGGTAATAAAACAAGATTTAGTAGTTAATGGCGCGCCTGTTGAAATAAGATTAGACGATAAATTATATGATGTAGGACATGTTAAAAAGTCTCAGATAATGACTTCTAAACTTGTTCCTGTAGAACTTTCAGATTTAATAAAAACTCCGTATACCTATAAAGTTGACTATGTGGTGAACCTTCCTGGATTAAGATTACCTCATTTTATGAAAGGTGAAATTGTTACGGTAGAAGGTGAAAAGAAACTTAGAATTCAACCTTTAGATAATTCTGCGTTGCCGTATCCTCAGCAAACTTCACCCTATACTATACTTGAACCTTTGAGGATAGCGGATTTTATGGATTTACAGTATCAGGCTGCTGAGTCTTTGACAGAGATGAGCAAAATGGTTAATGATTTAATGAATGATAAGATGATAGCTGAAATCAGGCAATCTGTTACCAACTTTAAAGATTTGACTGCACAAGCAACTACAACATTACAAAAAACCGAAAAACTTATTGATACTTCCAGAAATGATATTGATACAATTCTTTGGATGATGAGTGATGTAGCTAACAGCTTTAATAAACTCGCAACAAATGTAAACGGTATCATAGGTGATGAGAAATTTAAACCTACAATGTATAAAACGGCAGAGTCGTTCTCAAAGTTAGCAGATGCTCTTTCTCCGATAATAGGCTCTGTTGATGCTCAAGCATTTGCAGAAGATTTGAATGCTATTATGAAAAATATGAATGAGATTTCTACTTCTGTTAATAAGATGACAAAAGATGAAAAATTAAAAACTAAAATTACAACTTCTATTGATAATTTGAATACAACAATGTACGAAGTAACAACTACTCTGGAAACAATAAACGGAGAAAAAGGCGATAAAGAAGGTTTGAAACAAATTATGAAAGATGCATCAGTAACTGTTTCAAATCTGAAAAAATTCTCAGAAAAATTAAATAAGAGATTTTTGTTATTCAGGTTATTGTTTTAGTTAAAAAATTAAAAGTATTTAAATAAATAATTATGGCGGGTTGGATAAAAATCCGCCATAATTATGTAACAGGTTCTGTTACGGGATTTTTAAATTAATACTAAAGTATGATTGACAAATATTTTGTAAAGAGTTATATTTACAAAGTACCGAGATATAAAGAAGAAAATAGAAGGAAAGGAGTGTGTGTTATGAGAATAA
Organism: uncultured bacterium; assembly: GCA_902775025.1. Classification (GTDB taxonomy): domain Bacteria; phylum Cyanobacteriota; class Vampirovibrionia; order Gastranaerophilales; family Gastranaerophilaceae; genus CAG-196. The sequence goes on from CACYKP010000004.1 coordinate 52,207, forward strand.
GCTCCATTAGTGTTGCACAACCCAGAAATGTAAATTACAATTTGAAATCAAGATGCAGTCAGAATCCTAACTTTCAAGGTAAAGGCGGTTTGTTTGGTCTTGTAGGCGGAACGGCAGTCGGTTTAGGTTTGACATTTATTTCAGGCGGCGCCTTAGCTTGGACTATACCTTTGTTTGGTGGCGCAGCAGGTATTGGCGGTGATATGTATGAAAAGAAAGATAAGCCGTCAACTGATCAATACGGCAGACCTTTATACTAAAAATTTTATTATATAGTTTTGTAAAAAATCCCTGTATATGTATGTACAGGGATTTTTTAGTGGTGTAAAATACTCTTTGTGAGTTTATAGGGGATAGTATGATAGAAGAAACAGTAGAATATATAAAAAGCAAAATAGGTAATTTTAAGCCGCAAATTGGTATTATATTGGGTTCAGGATTAGGAGAACTTGCTGATGAATATTGTGAAACAGCTTTAAATTATTCGGATATAGAAGGTTTTGAAGCTTCGACAATATCAGGTCATAAAGGAAGATTGGTTTTTGCAAATATTAACGGTAAAAATGTTGTTATGATGCAAGGCAGATACCATTTCTATGAAGGACATTCAATACAGAAGGTAGTTTTTCCTATTAAGGTTATGAAAAAACTTGGTGTTGAAACTGTTATTTTAACCAATGCTGCAGGAGGTGTAAATCCTGCTTTCAATCCATCTGATTTAATGATAATAACGGATCATATTAATTTTATGGGAGTAAATCCTTTAATTGGTGAAAATGACGATAATATGGGGTTAAGGTTTCCCGACATGAGCGAAGTTTATACTCCTGAATATGTCGAACTTGTTAAAAAAGTCGGTGATAGTATCGGAGTAGATTTGCAAGAGGGAGTTTATATGGCACTAACAGGGCCATCTTATGAAACTCCGGCAGAAGTTAAAATGGCAAGGGTTTTAGGTGCTGATGCAGTTGGGATGTCAACTGCTCCGGAGGCAATTGTTGCTGCTTGGGCAGGGATGAAGGTTATTGGTATAAGCTGCATTTGTAATTCAGCTGCAGGAGTAAGTACGGTAGGTTTGTCGCATGAAGATGTTATTCATGCCGCAAATGTTGCAAAAAACAGGTTTAAAAAATTAGTTACTGAGGTGATAAGCAAACTTTAATGAGATTAGATAAATTTTTAAAAGTATCAAGACTTATAAAAAGAAGAACTGTCGCAAACACCGTTTCAGAGATGGGACGTGTACTTGTTAACGGAAATCCGGCGAAACCTGCTAAGCAATTAAAAGCTGGCGATATAATTGAGATTGAGTATGCGAACAGAATTGAAAAGTTTGAGGTTTTGATTGTACCTGAGGGGAATGTCAGTGTTCAGGATGCATCGACTTTATATAAGAGTATTAAATAAAAGGAAGTATATTAATGCACGAATTAATTTTAAATATTAGTAATTTGTTTCAATCATTAGGTTTGCAAGGGTTAGCGATTAATGCAGGAATAGAGAGTTGCCTTCCCGGTTTTCCTCTTCCGCCGGATTTTCTATTAATTGCAATGGATTTGGCAACTCCTCATAAAGCGTTATTGTTTGCACTTGTTTGTACAATAGGTTCTGTTTCAGGCGGTGCATTAGGTTATGCAATAGGAAAATTTGGCGGAAGACCTTTGTTTAACAAACTTTTTGCTAAAAAAACGGATAAATTTCAAGCTGTAGAAAAATTATATGAACAGTATGGTTCTTTGGCAGTTTTCTTTTCTGCTTTTTCACCTATTCCGTATAATATCTTTACTATAGCAAGCGGAATATTAAAGATGAATTTCTTAAAATTTACAGGTGTCAGCATTCTTGGCAGAGGCGGAAGATTTTTTCTGGTAAGTACGGTTTTGATGTTGTTTGGTGAAACAATAAAACAATATTTGAACTATGTAATAATAGCAGTTAGTATTGTACTTGTAATATTCTTTGTAGTTGTATATAAAAAAAGACATTCAATTATAAAAAGCGAAAAGCCGGAACATTCTATAGTTGAAAATAAATTATCAAAAGAACAAGAAAAAACGGAGCAAGAGGTATGCCAATAATAAATGAGCATTTTATAATGCACACAAAAGGAAACAATGATATTATCAATATAACAAAGCATGTTCAGAACTGTGTCTATAAACACGAATTAAAAGATGCTCTTGTTTGTGTATCAATACAAGGGAGTACTTCAGCGGTTACTACTATAGAATATGAAGAAGGTTTGGTAAAAGATTTAAAAGAAGCATTGGATAGGATTGCACCATCAGGTGCGGAATATCATCATGATGAAATTTGGCATGACGGTAACGGATATGCTCATGTACGCTCTGCATTAGTCGGAAGTTCCGTAAATATTGCACTGGTTGATGGATTATTGAATTTGGGTACTTGGCAGCAAGTTATTCTCATTGATTTTGATAATAAAGAACGTTCCAGAAATATTACTGTTCAAATTGTTTATTAAAAACTAGCAAAAAATTTTTTCAGCGGTTTTATAACAGATAAGTAATTTATCAAAGGGTAAAACATGCGCATAAGTACAAATTACAATCAAATATCACATAAAAGGCTTTCACCTGCTATTTTTAATAAGGGTGGTTCAAAGTTATCTGCGAAGGATTTGAAAAGCTCTTGTGAATATATAGGTCATCTTTTGAATCAAACTCCTGCAAGCGTCGAAAAGGTTATAGAAGATGCTGATGTATCAAGGGTTCGGTTGCTAAAGGAATTAGCAAGAAAATATAATATGCGTAATGTCGAGCTTCCTATTGCAAAACGTGAAAGTAAAGATTGTTTATTTCAAATATATAATGAAATTATAAATCCGCAACCTGAACATTTTGATGTGCTGCGAAGAGTACAGGAGGGTTTTGATAGCATAAGAACAATTTTTTCTTTGGCAACAGATGAAAAGAGTTTAGATTTTGTATCAAAATTACAGAGAGATATTTTAATCAATCAAAAAAATCAGTCAAACACTATAATAGGGTTGCTTAATTCAAAACATAAAACAATGTTTATGGAGGACATTAATAAGTATAAATCATATTTAAAACTTAATGCCGGCAATTCAAAAGCTGTAGATGAATTGGATAAAATTATAGATAACAGTCGTTTTGACGGGAAAAAATATGATTCAAAGATTGCAATAAAAAGATTTATGAAGTTTAAATCTTTTAGGGATTTTATAAAGCCGTTTGAAACGGTGTTGGTAAAAAATTACAATTCGGATAACGGTCGTTTTTTATGGCAATTAACAAACAATATGTGGCATAGAAATGTGAAGCCGTTTAGTGTTGAGAAAAAAGATATTTTAGGTGTGTATAAAACTACGAACAAGGATAATGTTGATTTAAGACTTGCGGTATTAAATAGTTTTAATCGTTACTCAAAAAGGAATAATAAATCTGAAGCCGAAGAAATGAATAAGCTTTTTGATAACATAGAAAAAAATAATGATGTAAAGCAATTTGTAATAAATTCTGTTGAGCAAGGATTGGCTGTTGATACTATTGGCGAACTTAATTCGATAATAAATAGTACAAACCTTAAAAAAGCGAATTATTTCTTCGAAAATGTGAGAAGGATTGTGGCTCTTTCTGACGGTGAAGAAAGACAACACGCTCTAATAAGTGAACTTGATAATCCGTTTTTTACTCCCAAACAGCCAAGAACAACGAGAGTGTATGGTATTCGTGATGAAGTTCGTGATTATGGTGTTTTTGGTAAAGCTCAAAGATATTTGGTAAATAAATTTAAAGTATTTTTATATAATCATTTTAGTACAAATGAAAGCGCTTCTGCTCAAGAAGAGCAAAAGACAATAAAAAGATTAAAGATTAAAAAGCTTGCTCAAGAAAATAAGATTAAGCTTACTAATGATGTTAATGAAATTATAAAAAATAAACTCGGCAGCCGTGTTTATAATGAGCAAGAAGATTTATTCAGATTAAAGGCAACAAAAATAAGATTAAGCTTATTGCCTGAAATTTTTGATTCAATAAAAATTACAAGGGCGCAATATCGCAAACAAGGCATTGAGCCAAACGTTTCAAACAAAAATGCTGCAAGACTTTATGAATTAATTAATGGCTCAAACAGAAAAATTATAAGATATATGTTAAAAATATCCGATAAAGAAGGCAATCGAATTTTCAATGTTAATCAAATTATTGAATTTATAGAAAAAGCAAACAAAGACATTTGTGATGCAAAATCTATGAAACCTGATTACAAAGCTTCTGATACAAAGGCATATTATAACAATTTGTTTGATGAATTAAATAAAAAATACGGTAAATTAAAACGAGATAGCAAAACAAAAAAATAAACTCTGTATTTCTTTGTTTATGGTAATATGAATATATAATTTTACACTAAATGAGGAAATATTTTATGACAGATACAATGACTAGGATAGAAGATTTACCTACCGTTTATGATGCGAGAACTGTAGAAGAAAAAATGTATAAGTTCTGGGAAGACGGTGAATATTTTAAAGCAAACGCTAAATCAAACAAACCTCCGTTTACAATTGTAATTCCTCCGCCAAATGTTACAGGTGTCCTTCATATGGGGCACGCGTTAGATGAAACTCTGCAGGATATTCTAACTCGTTATCACAGAATGAGCGGATACGAAGCTCTTTGGATTCCCGGAACCGATCACGCAGGTCTTGCAACACAAAACGTAGTTGAAAAGCAGCTTGCAAAAGAAGGTCTTACCCGTCATGATTTGGGCAGAGAAAAATTCCTCGAAAAAACTTGGGAATGGACAAATGAGCATAAAAGCAGAATTTTAGACCAAATGAAAAAACTTGGTGCTTCTTTTGACCGTTCAAGAGAAAGATTTACTTTTGACAAAGGCTGCTCTGAAGCAGTTAAAGAAGTTTTTGTTACTCTTTATAACAAAGGCTTAATCTACAAAGGTGCATATATTGTTAACTGGTGTCCTCGCTGCCAATCAGCTATTTCTGATATTGAAACAGAATACGAAACAGAACAAGGACATTTGTGGGAAATCTCTTATCCGCTTGTTAACGAACCGGGGGCTATAATAGTTGACACAACTCGTCCGGAAACAATGTTTGGCGATGTTGCAATAGCAGTTCATCCATCAGATAAAAAATATTCTGAATTAATCGGCAAAAATGTTCTTATACCTCTTACAAACAGAGTTATACCTATTATTGCAGATGAGTACGTTGATAAATCATTCGGTACAGGTGCAGTTAAGATTACACCGGCTCACGACCCTAACGACTTTGAAGTAGGAAACAGACACGGGTTTAAACCGATTTGGGTAATAGATGAGGAAGGCAAAATGAAATCTTGTGCAGAAGTTCCGCCTGAATACCAAGGTTTAGACAGATATGAAGCAAGAAAGAAAGTTGTTGAAATGTTATCTTATAACAATTTCTTGCTCAGAGTAAAAGACCACGAACACAATGTTGGTAAATGCCAAAGATGTAATACGACTATCGAACCGCTTCTTTCGGAACAATGGTTCGTAAAAATGGCACCGCTTGCAAAAGAAGCAATTGCGGCAGTAAAAGACGGCAGAATCAACTTTATACCTGAACGCTGGACTAAAAACTATTTAGGCTGGATGGAAAATATCAGAGATTGGTGTATTTCTCGTCAAATATGGTGGGGACACCAAATTCCTGCATATTATCATAAGCAAACCGGTGAAATGGTAGTTGCAAAAGAAAATCCTGATCCAGAAAATTACGTTCAAGAATCAGATTGCCTTGATACTTGGTTTTCATCAGGCTTGTGGCCATTCTCTACTATGGGATTCCCAAATTCTGAAACAGACGATTTTAAGAAATTCTACCCGACTTCAGTTCTTGTAACAGGATTTGATATTATTTTCTTCTGGGTTGCAAGAATGATTACTATGGGGTTAGAGTTTACAGGAAAAGCTCCGTTTAAAGATGTTTATATTCACGGTCTTATCCGTGATGAAAAAGGTCAAAAAATGTCTAAATCTAAAGGCAACACTATTGACCCTGTTGAAATTATCGAAAAATACGGTTGTGATGCTTTAAGATTCACCATGACATCACTTTGTACTTATGGCGGTCAGGATATCAAAATCTCTGATGAAAGATTTGAATATGGAAGAAACTTTGCTAATAAACTTTGGAATGCATCAAGATTTGTGTTAATGAACCTTGACGGGGTTGATGATAAACCGATTGATAAGAGTAAACTAACTTTAGTTGATAAGTGGATTCTTAACCAATTAAACGAAACCGCAAAACTTGTTAATGAAAATATGAAAGATTATAGAATCGGTGAAATTGCTCACGTGCTTTATGATTTCTTCCGTTCAGAGTATTGCGACTGGTACGTTGAAATTGCAAAAATTCAACTTCAGGATAGTGAACTTAAACTTAATACTCAAAGGGTTTTAAGATATGTTCTTGATATGTCTTTAAGACTTCTTCACCCAATTATGCCGCATATTACTGAATATGTTTGGGGATTAATTCCGGGGGGTAAATCAGTAAAAGAAACTTCTGCTTTAATTATTGCAGAATATCCGACTTATAAAACAGAATTGTCTTATCCTACAGAAGCTGAAGAGATGAAAATGGTATTCGATACAATTACATCACTCCGTAACGTAAGACAAAGTTTTAACATACCGACTTCTGCAACCGTTGATGTTGAAATCAGAAGTGAAGGCAGAGAAAAAGAGATATTTAATTCTATTGAGTCTTATATTCACAGACTTGCAAAAGTTAATAATATCTCTTATGCAGAGTTGAATGCTCCTGTCCCTCCAAAGAGCGCAACAGCAGTTGTTTCAACATCTAAATTGATTGTTCCGCTTGCAGATTTGATTGATTTAGATGCAGAAGTTAAAAGACAAGAAAAGAAGCTTGCAAAACTTACAAATGAAAAAAATTCTTTGATGGGCAGAATGAAAAATGAAAAGTTTGTTGCAAACGCACCTAAAGAACTTGTTGAACAAACAAATGCTCGTATTGAAGAAATAACTTCTCAAGAAAAAGTAATTAAGGATTTAATCGAATCCTTAAAATAGTGGTAAATGTAAATTTAAGCAGGGTGTATTATACTGCACTCTTGCTTAAATTAAAAAGGAAGAATATGAAAGTAGATATCATAAAACAATCAATAGTAAACCGTTTTGAAGCTATTTCAAAAAAATCAAAAGTAAAACCTGAAAAGGAAAACATAATCCAAACTTGGGGCATGATTTATAAAAACAAAGGAACAAAAGGATTTGTTAATGAGTTAGGAACAATTCAAAGAAACAGAGCTAAAATAGATATTGTTAAAGGAGAAATAAGGCAAGTTAAAAAGCCATTTTATAAAACTTGGAAACAAACTCTTAGAAGCTTTGATGATATGCTGGCTCAGATAGAAGAAAATCTTGATAATAAAGATATAATAGAAAAGAGAACTGTTAATTTACTTTGTTTTCCTTGCAAACAACCCGCTCTGAATAACAGAACTATGTAGGTCAGGTTTTACCTGACAATAACTTTTAATATATGCTTTTTATATATTTAATAAGCTTTATTGATTAACGAATCGTGTGCATTGTTTTCAATTGTATCATCAAGCGTTTCAAGCTTTTCTCCGAGAGCGAGCTCTAAAAGATAATCTGCAAATTTGGGATTTTTGGGTAAAAAAGAACCATGCATATAAGTTCCGAATACATTTTTATATCTTGCGCCTTCGGTTTTATCTACTCCGTTATTTCCGTTTCCTACAACAACAGTGCCGATTGGTTTTGTATCACCTTGAAGGTATGTTAATCCGCTATGATTTTCAAACCCGACCAAAAAGTTTTTGTCAGGTGAAACCTGACCTACATTAGATTGGATTGTAACATTTCCGATGAATCGTTTATTACCTGCAACTGTATAAGCATCTAAAAGACTAATTCCCATAAGTTTATCACCATCATGCGGTTGATAATAATGTCCAAGAAGCTGATACCCTCCGCAAATACCCAAAAAAACTGCTCCTCTATCACGTTCAGAAGTCATAAATTCTTTATGACGGTTTAATTCATAAGAGACTTCTATTTGTTGTGTGTCTTGTCCACCGCCTATAAAATAAATATCATGTTCACCAAGCCAAACATCTCCTGAGTTGATTTCGTGAACTTCAACATCAATACCTCTCCATTCGGCACGTTTTTGTAAGGTAATAATGTTACCCTTATCACCATAAATATTTAAAAGTTTCGGATACAAATGACCAATTCTTAGTGTTTTTTTCATATATTGCCCCTCACCCCGAATTTCTAAATTCACTTCGTTTATTAAGAAATTCTACCCCTCTCCCGCAAGGGGCGAGGGAAAGTATACTCTATGCCAAAATAGCCTCTCTAATCATTTTTACTGACTTTTGGCGTTTGTTAGTGTGCGTTTTTATATATTCGTCCAGTAAATCAAAACATACCTGACAGACTTTTTCAGTTGCTTTTTTGTCGTATTCACTTTCATAATCAAAGTCAAATTGAAGCATTGCTTGCATAAAATCTCTTATTTTATGATGCATTTTTAATTTAACACCTAATGGTTCGCAGCATTCTTTGCAAACAACTCCGCCCATTTTTGTAGAAAAGTACATATCCTCATCTAAAATTCTTTCACCACAACATAGGCATGTATCAAGCTCTACACAAAAACCCATAATCAAAAGCATTTTTAGTTGGAATTTTATTGAGGCAATAAGCATGTCTTTCTTTGTTTCTGAATCGGATATTTTGTTAAGAGCCTTATATAAAAGATCATAAATATCTTTAGATGCACTTTCTGATCCTTCGCCAAAGTTCATCACTACTTCGGAAACGTAAGAAGATAACATTAATTTGTCATAATCCTCTCTGGTTTTTCTGAAATGATTAACAGTTTGTGCTTGAAGAATAGTATCCATAGAACGACCTTTTAGTAATTGCAAAGAATTAGCAACCAACAAATCCATTCTTGCGCCAAGCTTGCTTTTTGGTTTTTTTATTCCTTTAGCAACCCCTTTTATTAAGCCGTTTTCTTTTGAATACATTACAATAATTTTGTCTGCATCGTTTAGGTTGTATGATTTTAAATTAATAGCTTCCGTAACATAATTATTCATAATAAGCCTTTGTTCCCTGATAAACTCCTCTGAACATTTTCTCTAATTCTGCCTCATCATTTGAGCTTCCTAATGCTTCTTCTTCAGAAATACAGCCTCTGTCAGTTAAGAGTGCAAGTGATGTGTTCATTGAAATCATGTTGTCCACAGTATTATCTCTTAATAGTTCATAAATTTCTTCCGTGCAGTCTTTTGTAATGTAATCTTTAATAGTTGAAGTAACAACCATAATCTCACAAGCCGGAAAACGTTTTTTTTCTGCTTCCGAATACACAAGCTTTTGGGCAATTGTAGCTCTAAGAGTTTCTGATAGCTGTTTTCTTATTAAAAATCTGTTAGACTCATCAAACATGTTAACGATTCTGTTAATTGTTTGAACCGCATCGTTTGTGTGCAAAGTGGAAAGAACTAAGTGCCCCGTTTCCGATGCTTTTAGAGCTGCTTCCATGGTTTCTTTATCTCTGATCTCTCCAATAAATATTACGTCAGGGTCTTGTCTTAAGGCATATTTTATACCATCTGAAAAACTTTTTGTATCAACTCCAACCTGCCTTTGAGACACAATACTTTTTTTGCTTGAATAAATATATTCAATCGGATCCTCAATAGTAATAATATGCTTCGGTGAATTAATATTAATCTGATTAATCAATGAAGCAATAGTTGTAGATTTACCGCTTCCGGTTGGCCCTGTAACAAGAATTATACCGTTTTGATATTCGACAAATGTGTGCAATATATCAGGAAGAGATAATTCATGTAGTTTAGGGATATTATAAGTAATATTTCTTATGACCATTGCCGGTTGTCCGAGTTGTCTGTTGTAATTAACACGAAATCTTGAGCAGCCTTTTATTTCAAACATAAAGTCCAAATCACACAAAGACAAAATACTGTCTTTAACAGCGTGCGGAGCAACTTCTATAACAGCTTTATCCAAAGCTTCTTTTGTGAGTTCAGGCAAGTTTGTTCTTTTTATAAACCCGTTTTTTCTAATATAAGGTGCATACCCAACTTTTAAGTGTTCGTCTGATGCTCCTGTTGCAACAGCACTTTTTAGAAATTGAATAATATTAAACTCTTCTTCTGTCATTAAAAAATCTCCTATATCCCTGATTTAATGGTAACATTTACGCAAATTTTTGACAAGAATATAAACAGATATTAAGTCATGACAAAATAAAAAAGCCGGAGACAATATTGTCTTCGGCTTTTTTATTTTATTCAAAAATTATTAACAAGCGTAATTGCAGCCGCCTCCGCAAGAAACACTTCCGCCGCCGGAGAAAGCAACAGAACCGCAAGATTCACCAACACCGGAGTAAGCTACCGAACCACATGATTCACCCATTTCAGAGAAAGCAACAGAACCGCAAGATTCACTGCTTTCGCCAAATGCAAAAATTGTAGAATCACTTGGGCCTGAGTAAAAACTGCAAGTATCATATCCTTCACCTTCAGGTGTTGCGAGTAATGATGTTGTACTTGATATTAAACCGCCTTCACTTTTTTTATTTCCTGTTAAACCTAAAAGCTTTGCGCAACTTGATTCTTCACTTGTTGTAACTGTTAACATATTGTTGTCCTTATACCAATGCTTACATATATATAAAGTATTCAAAAATTTGCCGATTTCACAGCTTATAATATTCGTTACAAAACTTTACAAAATAAGGTCAAAAAATAGTAGTTTTTCCGAAGCCTAATAACAAAAAGTGTAATAAAATAGCTTAATCATCAACTTCTTTATTGTTTTCATAATCATATATTCCGGGGAATGCATCTACACCTGTTGTTTTGCGAGTTACATAATATTGGAACTTAGGTATAAGAGTTGATAAGAATAGTGCAGAAACACCAAAACCGGTTAGGAAGTTTATTCCGCTAAACATAATATTTTTATTTTTTACTTTATCTAAGAGTTTTTTGTCAATTTTTCCGTCTTTTGCTGTTTTACAAATAGTTTCAACGTATTGCTCCATTTGAGATTTAAGTTTGTATAATTTTTTATTTGAAACGTATCTGTATTCATCGTTGTATTTGCCGCCGGTAAATTCAAATTCAGACCGGATAGGTTTTCCTTTAGTATCTTTGCCTATCTCAACACCTTTTCCTCCCGTGAATTCAGAGAATGTATTGTGAAGAAGTTTTGGATTGTTAATTTCAGCTTTATTAAAAGCATCAAATACCTGTTGTTTTGTTAAATATTTTTCGCCCATTTTTTCCGGTTGGAGTGTAGCAAGTTCTCTTGCTCTTTTAAGAACGTCAGACGGTATATTTTCAGCTTTTTCAAGTTCACTTAGCTTAATTACTTCAAGTGGTTTTGAACCAAATATTTTTGACAAACCGCTAGACTGTTGTATTTCGTAATTAAAATCAGGGAGTTTAATTTCGTTAGGTTTACCTAAAACAGCTTCTCTGAATTCTTTTACTCCCATTTCTTTATCTCCAATATAGTCTTGAAGATGCTTATCTAAAATTTTTGCAGTATTAGGATTAAGTCTTGTCGCTTTTCCGCTTTCAGCAAGATTCATCAGGTTTCCTACATGACCGCTTGCCCACATGTAGAAATATATGGAGCCGACATCACGAATAGCAATTTCCCTACGCTCTTCCGGCCTTCTTGCATTATATGTTCTGCCTGCAAGAATCCCTGCGTCGCTTGATAGAAGTTTACCTGTGTTTGTATTTTCTATAATGTTTGTAAATGCGTTGACTGCGTTCATGCCGCCTTTGAATGCTACATCATTTGTTTTTGTATCAGGGGACAGTATTTTTTGCTGTTCTTGTTCAACTTTTCTTTCGTGCCTGATTTTCTTTGTTAAACTTTGGTTAACTTTTGGAACAACAAAACCGATAAATAAGTTTGCAAGTATAATACTTGTTAAAACTTTTGCACTTTTCAAGCATGCTACTTGAGTTTTTGAGAATTTTTCAGGTGCAACTTTTTTCATAAAGTTGTCAAATGGTGTTCTTAAAATGTCTTTACCTACATCAAAGTTTTTACCGTTTGATTTAAGAATTTTTGAAACAACTTTATCCCCAAGCCAATTGAGTGATAAAACACCGCCAAGCCAAGTGATTGAACCCATAATTTCTTCTATAAATCTTTCTCTTGCTTCGTCCCATTTTCCTCTTTTATAAGCTTGATAAGTTCTTCCCGTAACAACACAACCTTCCAGTGCAATAACAGGTGCAAGTGCATCCGCTTTTGTCATTCCTGTAATTATTCTTGCTGATTTTTCCTTCCAACCTTTAAAAGAAGTATTACTATTTATATTATTAATAGGGTTCAAACTTTCTAACCTTTCACATATTATCGGCTGTTTACATTAAACACGCTAAAGGTAAAAAATTGACTTTTTTTGATTAAATTGTTACAAATCTAAACATAAATAAGATACAAACAGTTTCTTAATACCCTGTTACATATAATTGATTAAACATTTGTTTATTGTTATTGTATTAATTAAGGAGTCTTAAATACAAATGCCGACATCATTCGTACCAAAGAAAAAACAACAAGCAGAAGATTTATCACAATTAATGCCGCAAAATATAGAAGCAGAAGAAGCAATACTTGGTGCTATATTAGTTAATCCTTCTTGTATGAATAAGATAGTAGAACAAATAAGACCGGAATCTTTTTATAAACCTGCGCACAGGTATGTATATGAAGCAATGCTTCAACTATATAACGGTGAAGATAAAATAGATATTGTATCTGTATCTGATGTTTTAAATATAAATCAGAAATTGGAATTAGTAGGCGGTCGTGCATTTATCAATGATTTAAGCTACAACACAATTACAACAGCTAACGTTGAATACTATGCAAGGATAGTTCAAGAGAAAGCAATAAAACGTTCACTAATAAATGCAGGTTCTGAGATTGTGTCAGCAGGTTATGATGTTAATCCTATTGATGAATCTATTGAACAGGCGCAAAAACTTATATTTGATATAGCTTCATCAAAAGCATCCAGTTCACTGATATCAATAAAAGATATTGTAAATGACGTATATGCAAAGATAGAAGAACGTGCTAATAATAAAGATAAATTAACCGGTGTAGATACAGGCTTTTACGAACTTAATGATTTTACTAACGGTTTACAAAAATCAGATTTAATTATACTTGCTGCTCGTCCTGCAATGGGTAAAACGGCATTCGCTCTGAATATTGCACAAAATGTGGCATTAAGGGCAAAAGTTCCTGTTGCTATATTTTCATTAGAAATGTCAAAAGACCAGCTTGCTCAGCGTTTGATGTGTTCTGAGGCTGAGGTAGATACACAAAGATTAAAAACAGGGAATATGCAGGCTAAAGATTGGGAAAAACTTGCAAAAGCTATGGCTGATTTGTATGAAGCAAAAATTTATATAGATGATACTGCCGGATGTACCATTACAGATTTAAGAGCGAAATGCAGACGTTTAGCTATGGCAGAAAAAAACTTAGGTCTAATAGTGATTGACTATTTACAGTTGATAGAAGGAACCGGCAGAGAAGATCGTATGCAGCAAATTTCAAGTATATCAAGAGGACTTAAGATTTTAGCAAAAGAGTTAAATGTCCCGATTCTTGCTTTATCGCAGTTGTCCCGTGCAGTTGAAGGAAGAACGGATAAAAGACCGATGTTATCAGACTTAAGAGAATCAGGTTCTATTGAACAAGATGCTGATATTGTAATGTTTATTTATCGTGATGAGTATTACAAAAATGCAAGCGATGATGAGGATGATGCTGAAAAAGCTGCCAATAAAGGTGAAGCAGAAATCATTATTGCAAAACACAGAAATGGTCCCGTAGGTACTGTTAAACTGTTATTCCAAGGTTCTATTACGAAATTTAAGAATCCTATGAAAACAGATGCTTTCTAGGTATAGATAAGAGGGTTTATTTTGTCATATTTTTCAATATTTATACTGGCAATTGCATTATCAATTGATGCTTCTGTTGTATCTTTTTCCTGCGGATTAAAATACAAACACTTACGTTATCGTAATGCTTTGCTTTTAGCTGTATTTACAGGAATATTTCAGGGTTTAATGCCTGTTATATCGTATTTTTTGACCAATTTTGTTCGGTCTTATATTCAGCCTTACTCAAATTTGATAGTATTTTTGATTTTTTCCTATTTGGGCTTCAAATTTATAACTGAAGCAAATGAAAAATCCGGCATGGATAAATGCAGAAATGTTTGTGTAGATTTGAAAACTCTATTTTTAATAGGAGTAGCAACTTCAATAGATGCTTTTTCAGCAGGAATAACATTGTCTTTATACGGCAATTTTATCTTTAAACCTGCTATTTTAATTGCATTTGTAACTTTCATTAATTCTCTATTAGGTTTTTATGCTTCAGGCAGATTAAAAATACTATCTCCTAAAAGTATAGAGATATTAGCCGGCATTTTGTTATTAATACTTGCATTGAAAGCCGTATTCTAAGTTATGAAGTTAGGAACGAGCTATATTGCTGTTGCATGTTTGATATTAGCATATCCATAGTGGAGAATTTATTTTCAAGTAAAGATTGATAGTTTGAAATTTGTTTATTAGCTTTAACCATTTGTTCGGTTAATTGTTTAATTTGATTGTTGTATGATGCAACTTGAGAATCAAAGTATCCGCTAACACCTTTTAGAGAGTCTTCCAATAAATTTTCAACTTTGTTAAGAATTCCGCTGTTTGTTCCGTCTCCAACCAGCAAATACTTGAGAGCTTCACAGTTTGTTTCATGCGCATTGGCAAACTTATCCGCATCAAATGTAAGTTTTGTAATTGCATCTGTTGAAGTTGAGATATTTCCTCCGCTTGCAGCATCTACAGAAATTCCTATTGCATCAAGATTTCTGAATACTGGAGAGTTGCTTAAAGAGCTTGTCATATAGCTTCTGATTTGATTTCTTATCATTTTTAGTGTTGTTTGACCTCTCAATTCTCCACCTGCTGCAATTTTATTATCAACCGCCTCCATTAAATCGTTATAAGCAGTTACAACATCTTGAACAGCATTTGAAACAGTCTCTGTATCACGTTTAACATCCAGCCTGAATTCTTCACCTTCTGTCGCATTTTTAAGATTTATTGTAACACCTTCTATTCTTGAAATATCACTACCTATTGTATTTGAATTTGAGGTGTATAGTGTTCCGTTTATATAAAATACGGCATTAGAGCCAAGATTTTGAGCATCGGTATTTAGAATTGTTTTTTCAACTGAATTATCTGAAGCACGTTCAGAAGTAGTTAAACCTATAATATCTGTAAAATTAGAACTTCCTGCTTCGACGTTAACAAAAATTGAGCCTGAAATATTTGATTGTAGAACAAGTTGACCGGAAACTGTGTCCCAATATGCAGAAACACTGTTATTGTATCCGTTAATCGTATTTATAATATCACTAAGTGTTGTTTTAGAATCAATTGTAATAGTTTGGTCTCCGATAACAAAATCACCCTCAGTAATATCTCCTGCTCTAAATAGTCCTGATTCTGTTAATTTGGAAGAGATATTAACTTTGTAAAGCTCTCTTGCACTTGTAACGGTTCCTTCGTTAGTGGAATGAGCTCCGGTAATCGAAGAAAAATTTGAGGAATCTGTTGAAGCACCGCTTGTTACGCCAACACCTCCCGTTGACTTAAATTGTAAGTAGCCGTGTTCAAATGATATTTGGATGTCTCCGAATCCTTCACCATATTTGTTATTTAATTCTGTATTGATTTTACTTTCCAAACTTTCAAAAGTTTCATCTTTTTCTATATATACCGAGGCCTTGCTGCCGTCCCGATATATTGAAAAAGTGCCCGTTGAAATATTCAGAGTACTGAGTGAAGTTTGCTTATCAGCCCAAGCTGAAGCGGATAAATCTTCACCTGTTGTAACGGTTGAAATTACGGCATTATTGCTTGATACAAATCCACCTTGGTCAGTATTATAGTTTAACAGACCACTTGTTACAACAGATGAACCGTTTGTGTCAGGTTTTTTGATAGAAAGTGTTTTGTATTCACTGTTAATTGAGATTGTTCCGTTGTTTATTTCTGCATTGAGTCCTAAAGAATTAAACTTTTCTAATAATGAGCCTATTGTATCTTCAGAAGATATTGAGAGATTGTTAACGGTTCCGTCAACAATTACTTCAATATTGCCGTTAAGGCTTGATATAAAATTATTATCAACGGAATTTGCTATGTTACTATTCTCGTTTGATACAATTCTTGATAAGTCAGCTAATTTAGTGTCATTATTTGCATCTATATATTTATCTTCAGTTGTTATTACATTCAAAGCGTTACTTGTATATAAATTAGATAAAACCCAGTCATTAGAATTAGCCCCTAATATATTGAGAATGTTGGAAGCTGATTCAGGATTATTGTAAGCCTGAATTTTACTGTCTCCGGTTGTTTGTATTATTAATTCTCCGTTATCATTAATAACAGAGTCAAATCCATATATTGATAATGTATCCATAAGGCTTTGGAAAGTATCATTCTCTCCCAATGAAACATTATGTTGAATACCGTCTTTTACAACGGTTATAAAACCTTTATTAAAATCTTCCCCTTCGGTAATTATATCTGCTAATTTGGTGTCTTTTGTAATCGCGCCTATTTTTACTGACGGCGGTTCTATGTTGTTATAATTATATATGTTATTAAAATCAATAACTGATGAACCATCACGGTAGTCCGCAGATGTCAAAAAGTTTGTGGCTTTTTTTAAACCTTCATCGTTTTCTTGAATTGTTGTGTTGTTATTTAATGCAGTAACTTCCGCATCAGAAAGTTGTGTTAAATATCCTCCTGATATGGTAATCTTGCCGTTAGCTCGGTCTAAAGATGTACTAATACCAAGATTATCCAAATCAGTCATAAAATCAGCAATGGTCATACCTGCATAAATTTTTTGATAATAGTTATTACCATTTTCAGTTGTAATCTGATAATAACCTCTTGTTACCCCAAGGTCTTCAACAAGTTTTGTCTGTAAATCTATGACATCAGGGTTTGAGGTAATTGTTGTAAGCGGGTTGCAGATTACCATTGCACTATTTGTGTCTTCTGTTAAACCAAAAACGCTTCCAGCATCAAAAGTCCCACCGGTAATTACACCGCCGGAAAATTCAAAAACACCGTTCTTTGATATAGAAGCATACAAGCCTGCACTTGTTAAATCGTCTATTAATTCCCCTATTGTTGTGTTTTCGTTTACTCTAATCTCGCTTTCTTCGCCGGAAGAATTTGTTACTCTAATAGTTTCATACCCTGATGAATCCTTGTTATTAAACGCTACTCCGGTTCCTAAAGCTCCCAATTTTGTATTCATATCAGCAGTTGCTGTATTAGTTACGGTTGTTTTATATTGAAGTTTGTTTGAATAATACCCTTCATTCACACCTGTCAAATGAAAAGCGTTTTTAATGTTTGTGTTACCGTCATCAATGTCTGAGATGCTTACGTTCATGTTAAGTTTGCCGCTATCTTCATCATAAAAAGCATTTACTCCAATATCATTCAATTTCCCGATAAAAGAGTTTATTGTTTCTTCCGAGTCCACAGACAAGCTTCTTGTAACTCCGTTAACATTTATTTGCATTGTGCCGGAATTAATATTAAAACCTTCATCAAGGCTGAGACTGTTTAATGTTGAATTTATGGTTGCATTGCCTTTTGTTGTAACTTTTGTAGAAAAATTACTTTTTGCTTCTGTTGCAGTTGCAACTTTGTCAATTTTAACGGTATATGAATTTTCTTCTGCGTTAGTATCTGCGGTTGCAGTAAATTTTAAATTATCGGTAGATGTTGCAATATTTTGTACAAACAAATCCATTGTAGATATACCGAAATTTGCATCTGTAAGCTTTTCAACGGTTGTACGGAAGGAATTAAAAAAAGATTTTATATTAGAAAGAGCATCTCTTTGATTAGCAATGGTTTCTTGTTTTTGTTGAATTGTAGTAACTTTTGCTCTTTTAAGTGATGTAAGAGCATCTATCCATGTTGATGTATCCAAACCTGAAGCTAAACCGCTAAATGATATTGTCATAGTTTTCCTTAACCGTTTCTGATAATGATTTTTATTAATATGATTTTACTAAACACTTGCTTACTGTTATTAGGGTAAAACACATATATAAGTCATTAAAAGTTCTTATTTGTCGATAGTTACACTATAAAATTTGTTTATACTAATTTATATATTATATACATAATTATAGCATTTTTAAATAACTTTTTCAACACGGTGCGTGCATAAAAAGCCTGCCTTGGAAATTATTCTAAGGCAGGCTTTTGTTTTTATTTTTTTAAACTATGCTTCTCCTGATTTATCTTTATTAAGCATATCTTGAAGCTTGCCCATAATCTCTTCGCTTTTTTCTTGAGCATCTGAAATTAGATTATCAGCTTTTCTTTTGATATCTTGAACTGTTTCATCTGTTTTATCTGCTAGATCAGAAGCCATTTGCCCTAATTTTTCTCTTGTTTCTTCTCCTGATTGCGGAGCTAAAAGAACACCTGCAACCGCACCTAATGCTGCACCAATTGCAAAACCTGCTAAAAATCTTGTTACTGACATAATATTTCTCCTTATAATTTTCGTACACATTGTTATTTCATTGTCTAGTGTAACTTATGTAATAGAATTTTTAATTAACTAATCGACTTACTTCTTTTTACCGAAAGCTTTTAATCCGGCGCAAAGTCCGCCAAAGAATCCTTTTGCAACAGTACCGCCAATTGTTGAAAGCTTTGATAAAATTTTTAGCGGAGAGTTTGCTATGAATTCTTTTACTTTGTTTACTCCTTCATCAGCCTTTATAATAACGCCGCTTACTATTTCTACGGACTTGTTAACATTTTTTAGAGTAGGAACAAGCTCTTCTTTTACGATGTTAGTAGTCTCATTAATGTTGCTTGTAAGTTTTGATAAATCGAATAATACTTTAACAAGCATAATGCCTACAAGAATAACGATAATCCCTGTTGCATAAGCTAAAAAAGTTAAACCTTGATATAATTGTCCAATTTCCATTTTTTTCCCTTTTATTTAATTAGTTTTCGTTGTTATAACAGCTATTCTTCGCCTCTGTCGAAGTTAAAATCTGATTCACTTTCAAGTTCTTTTGCTTTTCTCATTTTTTTTGATTTAAGCATATTACTGAACTTTTTATATTGTTTTTCAAGTTTGTATCTTAAAAGATCAATAGATTCCATAGCTTGTTTTTTTGCTTCTTTAACTTCAGGAGAGTATTTTTCGGCAAGTTCACAAACAGTACCTTTGACTTTGTCTCTCATCTCTTCGCCTGATTTTGGTGCAAAAAGAACTCCTGCAGTGATTCCGCCCACCATACCAAGAATAAGTCCTATACCAAATCCGATTGATGATTTATCTTTATTGCACATAACGACCTCACTTTATCTTTTGTATATTTTCTATATGTCGTATTGTATCATATTATTGCAGTAAATTAAAGGGGGAAACTCGAAAACATAGTAAAATTTAGTTAATTGGGTAATAAGGATAATATCCGGCTTTTTAAATTACTGCCATAAACTCCATATTATAATCGTCATAATGCTTATGGATTATCTTTCTGTATTCAGAGTTATGTTACTTATTTATTTTCATTAATTTTATTTTAAACAGGTAGCAAAAAAAATTTTTTTGAAGTTTTATTGTAAATGTATTCGTCAAATCGGAGGTAATTTCAATATGAAAATTCAACAATGTAATAATATACAGCCATCATTTAATAGAAGATATTATATGCTCAATAGTGAAACGATGTATTTAATGGCAGAAAAATTAGACTTAAATTTAAAAGATTTATATCAACGTACAAGTTCTTTAAATTCAAAACAGCAGAATTTTTTAACAAAACTTGTTGATAAGTATAATAACATGTATTACTACTCAAAAAATAAAGAAAATCCTCAGAATGTATTCAATATAGTACAAATGATAGAAAAACCAAAGCAATTTCACTATGATATTATAAATAAAGTTTCAGGAACATTTGAAAATCTTTCAAATATTTTAAGTTCTATTTCTAATAAAAAAGATGCAGCATTTGCAGTAATATTTAATAATAAAATATTTCAAAATAAGCAGCATGCAGAGAATATTCTAGCAGATATCTTGCAATCTCCAAATAAAGAAGAATATATAAATCATATTGATAACTATAAATCATATTTACGTTTAAATGCAGAAAATAAAGATGCCATCAAGATTTTAGATAAAAAGATCGCAGAAGGAAGCTATGACAGAAAAAATTATGATAAGCAAAGAAACTTAAACCATATATTAAAAAACAAATTTGTTCAAAATTTGGATATAAATGATGAGCTTGAAAAGTATTATTCGACATCCGGTATAGATTTTATAGATAAATTAGACAAAGGTTACTATTTGCCTTCCAAATATTCTGAAGCTGATAAGATTAATTTGTTAGAAATATATAAGACTTGTAATGATGACAATTTTTATATGAGAGACAAAATAATGCAATGTTATCAACCGTATATATATGACTCAGACAAATTCAGCAAAGAAATTGCTGCTATGCTTGAGATATTTAAAAAAATAGATAAAGGAGATAAGTATACAACAAAATTTATAGATAAATTTATTTCAAATTCAAATAATTTAGAATCCGCCCAAGCTTTAAACGAAATTTTGGAAACCGTTCCTGCCGATAAAGCGTATGTTTTCTATAATAATTTATTAACCATTATAGAATTTACAAAGCAGGGGGAAGAAAGAATAAATGCCCTTAAAAATGAATTAACAAACTTTAGATTTAAAAATAAACGTTCGACGGAGAATTATAAACTTAGAAAACACGCTGAAAAATACGGATTTGTTGAAAAACAAAGTAAACTTTCAAAAAGAATAGACTACCTGAAAAATGAGTTTAATAAGCTTCGATATTATTTAATACAAAAACTAAAAAATAATGTTCCGGCGCAAACATTAAAATCTGACACCATAACGTCAGATTCAGCGAAAACATTTGATACGACAAAAATAGAATCGGTAAAAATTGCCGAAAATAAACAGCAGCAATCAGCTAATGTATCTGCATTAAAAGAAGAGATTACAAAAAAACAATATGTTACTCCTTCTATAGTACCAGCCGATACTGTTTTTACAAAAATCCAAAAACAAAAAATAGAAGCACAAGAAGGTGCAAGGCAATTTATTTATAAACATCTTCATCCGAGTATCGTAAATGAACAAGAAAAAATTTATGTTAATAAAGCAACCAAAATGCGTTTAAAAATCATGCCGGAAATACTTTTATCAATTAAAGAAACCAGAGCTGATTTGAGAAAAAAAGGAGTTAAACGTCCAAAAATATCTAACTTTGATGCTGTGGATTTATATACAAGAATTAATGGTAATAATAAGAAACTTGTAAACTACATGCTTAAAAAACGTAATACAGACGGAACAAGAATATTTAATGTAATTGATATTATGGGTGAACTGGGCAAGGTTCATAAGCGTATAATTCAAGAAAGACTAAAACCGGCTCAAGCAAGAGTACTATATGAAGATGTTCTCCAATCAAAAGTTAATGAGTTTGGTAAGTTGAACGGTAAAAAAAATTAATCAAGAACTGAAAATTTAAGAAAAATTTATATTTGCTTGTAAAAGTGTACCTCCCACAATCAAACTATTGATTTTACCCTTTGATGTAGTAAAATTAAGCATGTATGAGAACCGTTTAACCTTAAAGGAGGGAAATATAAATGGAAACTTATGGAATCGAAAAATGGGGAATTACATCTCCAAAAGCAGTTCACAGAAACTGGACACCTGCTCAGCTTACAGAAGCAGCTTTATCAAGAGGCGAAGGTAAACTTTCAGAAACAGGTGCTTTAGTTGTTACAACAGGTAAATACACAGGTCGTTCACCTAAGGACAAATTTATTGTTGATACAGAATCTATCCACAATGATATCGCTTGGGGTAATGTTAACAGACCTATTTCAAGAGAAGCTTTTAACTCTATAAGAGATAAAATAGCTAACTACTTAAACGGTAAAGAAGTATTTATTTTTGACGGTTTTGCAGGCGCAGACAAAAAATATACTCAAAAATTCAGAGTAATTAATGAATTAGCATCTCAAAACATGTTCATTCACCAATTATTAATCAGACCTACAGCAGAAGAATTAGCAAACTACGGCGAAGCAGATTACACAATTCTTTGTGCTCCGGGATTTAAATGCGATCCTGCAGTTGACGGAACAAATTCTGAAGCTTGTATCGCTATTGACTACGAAGCTCACACTATTATAATTGCCGGTTCACAATACTCTGGCGAAATCAAAAAATCAGTTTTCGCTACAATGAACTACGTTATGACTAAGAAAAACGTACTTCCTATGCACTGTTCAGCAAACATGGATCCTGAAACTCACGAAACAGCTGTTTTCTTCGGTCTGTCAGGAACAGGTAAAACAACTCTTTCAGCTGACCCTGCTCGTAAGTTAATCGGTGATGATGAGCACGGCTGGTCTCCTGACGGTGTATTCAACTTTGAAGGCGGCTGCTACGCTAAATGTATTAACTTAACTGAAGAAAATGAACCTGATATCTATCACGCTATCAGATTCGGTTCACTTGTAGAAAACGTAATTATGAACGATGAAACAAGAGAACTTGATTTTGCTGACGGTTCATTAACTGAAAACACTCGTGTAGGCTATCCTGTTAACTATATCAACAACGCTGCAATTCCTTCAAAAGGCGGAATACCAAAAGTTGTTGTATTCTTAACAGCTGATGCATTTGGTGTTCTTCCTCCAATCTCAAGATTAGACAAGAACGCTGCTATGTACCACTTTGTAACAGGCTTTACTTCTAAACTTGCAGGTACCGAAAGAGGTATCACTGAACCTGTTCCTACATTCTCAACATTATTCGGCGAACCATTCATGCCGATGGATGCATCAGTTTACGCTAAAATGTTAGGCGACAAACTTGACCAATATGGTACAAAAGTTTACTTAGTAAACACAGGTTGGGCAGGCGGTTCTGCTTCATCAGGTGCTAAGAGAATGAAACTTGCTTACACTCGTGCAATGGTTACAGCAGCTCTTAACGGCTCATTCGATAATATCGAATTCAAACACCACGATGTATTCAACGTAGATTATCCTACATCTTGTCCTAACGTTCCAGCAGAAATGTTAGACGCAAGAGGAATGTGGGCTGATAAACAAGCATACGATGAAGCAGCTAACAAGTTAGCTACAATGTTCAACGATAACTTCGCTAAGAAGTATCCGAACATGCCATCAGAAATCGTAAACGCAGGTCCTAAACCAATGAGCTTGGTATAGGGGTAAATATAAATCAAAAAAGCGGTTTCACAATTTGTGAAACCGCTTTTTGATTATTGTATTTTGTTGGGTTACACCCAACCTACCTGCTATGCCAATGAGTTTTGTATAACAAACTCTCCCTCGCCTTGAGAAGAGGGTAGGGGGGAGGTGTCAGCCAGAAAGTTGGCAGTAAAGTAGGTGCATCAAACGATGCACCTTATTTTTTTATATATTGTTGGGGTAGAAACTCCAACCTACATAGCTTATTGCACACTTGTTTATTGAAATTGTTTTACCCCTCTCTATCTCTCCCCGTAAGGGGCGAGGATTCCTTCCCCTGACGGGGAAGGTTAGGAAGGGGTGTATTACATGTGATAATTCTGAATAAATTTAGTATTTTGGGGAATTAAGTTATAATAGTTTTAATATATAATATGGCAACAACAACTTAAAAGGAGAATATTATGAAAATTTTATACGTTAATGCCACAGTCAGACCTGATTCAAGGACAAAAAGGATTGCAAGATATTTGTTGGATAGAATTCCTGCTGAAAAGAAAATAATTAATCTTGAAGAAGAAGACATAAGACCTTTGAATAACGAACTATTAGAACTCAGAACAAGACTTACTGCAGAAGAAGAGTTTGACAATGCCATTTTTCATTATGCAAAAGATTATGCTGATGCTGATATGATAATTATTGTAGCACCATATTGGGATTTGTCCTTCCCTGCTATGCTTAAAAACTATATAGAAACAATAAATGTTAACGGAATTGTATTTCGTTATACGGATAAAGGAGAAGTAGAGGGACTTTGCAAGGCTAAAAAACTTATCTACATAACAACCTCTGGCGGAAAAATCTTATCTGATGAATTTGGCTTTGGGTATGTAAAGACTCTTGCTGAAGAATTCCACGGAATAAAAGATGTTGAATACATAAAAGCAGAAGAACTTGATATTGAAGGAGCTAAAGTAGAAGAAATATTACTTAAAGCTGAAAAGAAGGTTGATAAAATTCTTGAAGATATTAACGAGGAATAATTGTTAATGAATTACAACTTCAATTTCAAATTTTCTGTTCCAAGGGTATTTATAGTCCACGTTGAAAATTGGAGTTTTGAGTTTAGAAAAGACTTTTCCTTCAAACGGGTGCATTAATTCTTTAATGTCGCAAGGCTCTTTTATTAAGCTTCTTACGTTTGCCTGATATCCCCAGTCGTCAAGATATCGGATTATTTGAAGTCTTTTAAAAGCTTCATCATTATATTGCTTTGCCATGTATTTAACTTTTATTCCGGCAAGCAGACTGCCTATTGTATTAGCACTTGTATTCCAACCGGCGTAACCATATTCAGGCAGGGGGTATTCGGATTTAAATAATTGATTTACAAATCCGTTATCAGCTCCGTTTGCGTATCTTACATCAGCTATAGCGTATGGTTTAGAAGGAGGTGTAAAGCGTTTGTTGTATAAAGGTGTATCCCAATCCATTACAAGCTCACCCTGTTTTTCTACAAAGTTGTTAATGACAAGAACAATGTCAGCATCTTTTTCTTTATTCACAACATTAAATCCGCCTAAATCAAGCTGACCTAAAACAGATTTTTCTATAGAAACGTCTTCGTAATTAGAGATGCAGTCTTTGTACCCCGGTTCAGAATAAACAGGGAAAATTTTTATATTTTTTTCTATAGCTCTTGCTAATAGCGTTAGCGGAATTTCATCTGCTCCAGTTTTTGTTATACCGCCTAATGCTTCTAATTCTTTTGCTTCTTCTACGTTGTAACCGAATTCAGCACAATCATCTTTTGAGAAGATTAAAGTATCAAATAAATCTTCTTTTTGCCATTCAAGGTACATTTTATTTATTTCAAAATTACGTTTTCTTGTATTCAGGTAATCGTGCAATATTTCTTTTGGAATATCTGTTTTTGGCGGGTGCCAATATTTTGAAGAATTAAAAGAGTATTCAAAAATCTTTTTTCCCCAATCTTTCCAGTACTCTTTTTCTTCTTCATTGCAGTTATTGTTTGAGATGCGCATAATACTTGAAAACGCATAAACTTTTTTGCCTCTGATTAAAGGTTTTAATCTTTTCATTCTAAGTTTAATCTCATCTAAACTGTCATTAATTCTTCTGGAAGGAATTAATCCGCCATAAGCAAGTGTATCAAGAGAGATAATAAAAGCATCCATCTTTGGTAAATGATACAGCCAGTCAAATATAATCTCTGTATTTGCATATTTTGTAAGACTGCCTAAGTATTCTCTTGGAGGGATAAATAATTCTATATCCTCATCAATTGCGCAAATATCTTTTGCTAAATTATAGCAGACAGGTCTGTTATCTATCGGTATAAAACAAATATTCATATTTTAATGTTATATTTTATTAATAAAAAAGGCAAGTTTTTAAACTTACCTTTTTCTCTTCTCTCTCTTCTTATTATTTAACCTTGTATTTTGTAACATTTTACACTTTATTTTTTGATAAACTGGCTTTTAAACCTTGCGCTAAGTCATGTCGTCCGCTCTTTTCATAAATAGCAGTCATTGATTCTAAGAATTTCAGATTATCAATATTTGGGTTGCCTTGGTTTACAGGAGCTGTATTAACCGGTGTTGTATGTTTTTTTACAGGTTGAGGAGCGGTCATTGTTGCAGTTGCAGTACCTGCATTTTGTCTTGCTTGGGCAATTTGTCTTTGAAGTGCAAGTTGTTGATTTCTCAAGAGAGGACTTACATAATTTTGCATTCTTGGATTATGGAAGTGTACAGGCTCGTCCTCGTATGGATTTTGGTTTTCTTTTTTATATGCATTTAAACCATAGTTAACAGTGGTAAATGGTTTTTCAGGATTAGTATTATATGCCCCGTTAAATAAATTGGAACCAACGGATGACATAAGCTCTTCCTGATTGCTTGTACCTGCTCCCAATCCAATCTTCATATCAGGCTCTCTGCGTTTAAAAAATCTGAATGCTGCAAAGCCTAAAAGCCCTAATAAACCGTACGAAAACAGCTTGTTCAAATTGTCTGACATACTGCTAGCATTATCCTCTAGTTCAGGAACTGCTGATGAAGATTTTTGCGTAATCTTATCAAATAAAGAAGATGTTTTTTCTTTAGCCATATCCTCTCTGTATATAGGAGCGTAACTGTCAATAGGACTGCTTAACTTAACTTGTTGTTTTTCTGTATTTGATGATTTAGATGTGGCAGGTGCTATTGAATCAAAAGCAATGCTTGCATCCTGTGCATTGTCAGCTTGGAAAAATATGCTTAAACCGTTATTTGTATTTTCGACCATTACTGTGTCAACATTTGATGCATTGTTATAAATTGTGTTAAGAGTTTTTGATGCTCTGATTCCTTTCATGTCCAATGTGATTTTGTTTGGTGCTTTTACGTTCTTTTTGACATCAACTGATTTATCAGCACTCAAAACTATATTATATGTGTCCTTGACAGGAACAATCTCAATAGATTGTAAAACATTTTCTTCTGCACATACTGTCAGCATGGATAATACTAAACCAAAAAATAACAACGTTTTCTTAATCATAAAATACTCTCTCTCCCTTATCTATAGTGTACATGATGGGCATGCCCATGCCATCAATCAAGGGGTTAAATTTTTTAATAATCTTATAGACCACTTGGTCTATAATGCATATCAATGATGATTACATCAAATAAAGTATGTAAAAGTGAAAAAAAACATTTATAATCGAAATATGCGTGTAGTAGAAAATGGTGAATTAAGCAACTATAAAGTTCTTCCTTTTGATTTGTTTACAGAAAATAAAACAAAAATACTGGAAGCCGGTGAAGTCCTGACTCCCGGTAAACTGATAATGCTTAAAAATTATGTGAAAATATATGCTGAAGATTTTTTGAGCGAAGGAGAAGAACAAAAAAAACAAGAAGAGGAAGAAAATACAAAAGCTTCTTCTCAACGTTTGCGTAATTTTTCTTATGAATCTTTAGATCCGGAAGATTTTAATACGGTTATTAATAAAGAATCTGCAATGCGAATAGAAACACAGATTAAAATCAAGTATTTTTATAAAAGGATATTTGATTTGTTCGTACAAGGACATTATGATGATGCGGTTTTAAAACTTCAGTCGTTGGTTAATGTCTTACGAAATGAGATTTTCAAACAACTATATAAATCCGGAAAAGGCTCTAAAGTCAGATTTATGGGAGAATATGAGCTTTGCCATCCGCTTAATGTAGCAGTTGTATCAGGATTGATTGCAAGAAAATTGGAGTTTTCTCCAAGAGCTTTTGATGAACTTTTATTAGCAGCCCTACTGCATGATATAGGAAAACTTAAAATTAAATTAGACGGTGATTCTGCATTAACCACAACAAATGAAGATGAAATTAGGCAGCATACGGTTATTGGATACGAGATGATAAAAAATACATTTGGTTTATCAGATTTAATAGCCAGAGCCGCTTTAGAACATCACGAAAATAATGATGGTTCAGGATATCCTAAAGGTTTATCAAACGATTTTATATCAGAATATGCTCAAGTTATAAATGTAGCAAATTATTATGATAATTTAGCTTGCAATCGTACTCACGTTGTAGTTGCAAATAACAGAGAAGTTTTGCGAGAAATGCTTGATGTCGGAACTCGCCGCTTTTCTGCAAAAATGCTTTATACATTTATTCACATGTTTAACTATGATGACATACACGATTTTAGTGATATGATGATGTAATATTTAATTGTGTTATTAACAATTCATAACAAATTGTTTGAAATTTTATATGTTTAAAATATAATGAAGAAGTGAAAATTCAACTAATGAGGGAGTATTAAAATGCCTAATAGCGAAAGTGTTGGAAAGAAAATAGTAGAAGCCTTAAAAAAGCAGGCTGAAAATATCGATAACTCATCTAATTTGGAGATTGAAACCGATACAGAAGTAAAAACAGAAAATGATGATATATTTGCTCCATCTTCGGTTAATGATGATATATTCGCAGAACCTGAACCTGCAGTAAAGCATACTAAGTCTGCAAGTTTTTTTGATGAAGTAGAAGATGAAGAACAACCGTTTTTTACAGAACCAAAGCCTGTGCAAACCCAAGTTCACGAAAATGCTGACGGATTTGAGATACCGGCAAATATTACAGTATTACGAAAATTGATATCTCAGTTACCAAGCGGTGTTTCAAGGCATACAGGAGCACAGATTATAAAACAAACAATGGAAGCACTCGGCATCTCTATGAAGAGTGTATTACAGGATGCTCAACAAGTTCAAGAAAGTTTGAAAATTTCTGCAAGAGAATGTCAAGCATCTATTCAAGAATACAAAAAACAAATTCTTATGCTTGAAAAGCAATCACAGAATTACCAAAAGCAGTATTCAGCTTTGAATGATTTGATAAGCTTATTCATTCAAACTACAAAGTAATAAATTTTTCAAACAAAATGGCGGTTGAATTATTAATTCAACCGCCATTTTGTTTTTATCTTATTAAATACCGTCGTCGCTTTCTGCTTCTTCGTCAGTAACTTTCGGAGCAGCAACTTCAACTCCCATTTGTTCTAACGCGGCTCTTGCTTTAGGAGCAAGTGCGGTATCTGAAAAGTTTTCCAATATTGTTTGGTAGCATTCAATCGCTTCAGGTTTCATATCACGGAGTTTATAAATGTTTCCTGCCTTAAAATAAAGCGGTGCCAATGTTGGATTTGATGCCATTAACATTTGATTATCAAGTTTAATCTTTATCCCGATTAGCTCTTCATTGTCAGCCGGTGATAAAAGTGCTCTTCCGTAGATTTTTTGAGTAAGTTTATCAATTGTTTCTGACATATTAGCAATATCTTCTTTTGAAAGCTTCGCAGACTTTTTTGCAGCAGATACGTCAAGACTTATTGCTGTAATAAGCAGAAATGCAACAATAATTGTTGAAAAAAATTTTTTCATCCTATATACTCCGTATAAAAATTATACACTAAATCTATTATAATAAAAAGTTGGATTTTTTGCTCAATTATATGTATGATTATTTTATGGAAAAGATAGTATATCAAATGTTTATTCTCGGTACAGGTGAATATTTAAATGGCGCTCTATCAAAAGGATTGGGCGGTGTTATATATTTCACTCGTGATATTGAAAATCGAAATCAATTCAAAGATTTAATTAACTCGCATAAAAAACAAGCCTTAATTCCTCCTTTTTTATCTATAGATCAGGAAGGGGGCAGAGTTGAACGGACGGAGAGAATCCACCAAAGATATTTGTCGCCTCGTTTTGCATACCAAAAAGGGGAAGAATTTTTAAAAGAACAAACTGCAAATATAGCACATGAATTAAAAGATTATGGAATAAACTTAAATTTTGCGCCTTGTGCTGACGTAAATACAAATCCTAATAATCCGATTATCGGAGAACGTGCTTTTTCAAATAATACCAAGGATGTTATTAAGGGAGTACAAATTGTATCAAAAATTTATGAACAAAATGGCATAATTCCGTGTATAAAACATTACCCCGGACATGGAGATGCTGATAAGGACAGTCATTTGACACTGCCAAAAATAGATTTACCGTTTGATGAGATGTCCAAGATTCATATAAAACCTTTTAAATCTGCAATAGAAAATGGTGCAGATATGATTATGGCAGCACATTTGCATTGTACTTGCTTTGATAAGGAAACGATCCCTTCTTCTTTGAGTAAAAATTCAATCGGATATTTAAGGAACGAATTGGGATATAACGGTGTTGTTATATCAGATGATATGGTTATGAAAGGAGTTCAAGACTATGGCAGTGTTGAAGCTTTAATAATGGGAATTAATGCAGGACTGGATATGTTTATATTTAGAGATGCTGACGAAAAAACTATTGAAACAATAGATAAGTTGGTTTATATTATCGAAAAAGATGAAGATTTAAAGCGGAAAATTATAGAATCAAATGAGAGGATAAACAGATTAAAAAAGAAGTTTGGTATCAGATGAATAAAGAGGGTGGAATTGTTTCCACCCTCCTTATTAGTATTTTTTTATATTTATATATTTTACCCCTCTGCATGAGCAGCTTTTTCAGCATCAAAACATTCTTTGCAAAGAACATCTCTGCCTTGAGTCGGGTTAAAAGGAACTTGAGTTTCTTTACCGCATTTTGCGCAAACGGTATCAAACATTTTCTTTTTCCCTCTACGTTGTTGTTTTTTCGCCTTTCTGCAATCAGGGCATCTTTTAGGCTTATTTGTTAAACCTTTTTCAGCAAAAAACTCTTGTTCGCCTGCTGTAAATACAAATTCAGCACCGCAATCTTCACAAATAAGCTTTTCATCTTCGTACATGACCGTGTCTCCTAAATAATTAAATACCAATTGGCTCACAACTGAACCATGCCCTTTATTCTATAACTTTTTCTGATAAAGGTCAAGTGGGGTAAATATTTAGGGGGTGTAAATATAGATATTATTTAGTAAATATTTGGTGAAATACGATATTTTCTATTTGCCGGTCGAACCAAAACCTCCTGTCCCTCGTTCTGTATCCGAAAGTTCAGTAACGACTTCAATTTTAGCTTGTTCATATTTAGCAATAACCATTTGCGCAATGCGTTCTTCAGGTTGAATTGTATATGCTTCGTTAGAAATATTTACAACGGGTACACAGACTTCACCCCTGTAGTCCTCATCAATCGTTCCTACGCAATTTATAAGTGTAATTCCGTGTTTTATGGACATGCCTGAGCGAGGTCTTATTTGAGCTTCATATCCGTGTTCAAGTTCTATTTTTAAACCTGTCGGAACAAGTGTTCTTTCTAACGGCTGCAAAGTAATCGGCTCTGATATTGCGGCACATAAATCCATACCTGCAGCCCCTTCAGTTTTATATTCAGGGACTGACTTGTTATGTTCCAATCTTAAAATCTTTAAAATCATATTTCTCTCCTTAAAAGTAATGCTCCCTCTCCTAGAGGAGAGGGATGGGGCGAGGTGTCCACCCGCATCAAAACTTATGCAGTAATAATAGTTTTGCCGTCAATAACTTGTTTAGGGAATATGGTAAGAGTTTCGATGCCCATATCTTTTCCTAACTTTTTAACAGGTTCGATTTCCGGCTTGGTAACAGTTTCTGAGCCATCCTGATTAGCTTTGAAACTCATGTACTTGTTTGCATATTCAATAAATAAATTTCTTCTTGATTGATTTGAAATAGCTGATACTTGCATTTTTAATCCCTTTAAAATAGTCTTTCCGCTTATTATTTTTATTCGGATAAGGTTAAAAGTCAATGATATGTGAATGTTTGTAACAAAATAGTTTTTATGATAATATAAAGTCGTGATAATTGAATAGTTTAAGTCGATGTGGCGGAATCGGTATACGCGCACGTTTGAGGGGCGTGTGGAGAAATCCTTGGGGGTTCAAGTCCCCCCATCGACACCATAAAAGAGATGTTGACTTATGTTAACATCTCTTTTATTATGAAGTTGGGTCGGGCTTTAACCATCTTTTGGTATAGGTTTTCAGGACAGTTTAGATGCGTTTTTGTTGGCTACAATGCCGAGTTGTTGGGAGTTTAAGGCAGTTTTAGATTTTTGAGATGTACCGGACTATTCTTGCACTTTTGTCCTGATTTTTGCACTCTTTTGCACTGATATTTTTGTTTTTTAGAATTTTTCATTCCTTAAAGTGCCAATTTATTTGAATTTTTACTCTGTGCAATAAAGTGCAATAAAGTGCAAAAATAATTTATCTTGCATTTTGATATGTGTAGAAATGTCTCTGAGATTGAGATTTAAGACTTGATGTTTCTGCGAAACAGAGACATTAATGTGTGTATAAAGGAATACGCACATGGCAGAATTTACTCCCGAAAAATGTAAACAAATAGCACTCGCAAGATTAGATCTTGTTCATCAATGGCTTGAGTTCAGAAAGAAATCTCAAAACAAACTCCAAGCTGATTATGATTTTGTAAAATTGCACAATACTTCAAATTCTCATCTTTTTGAGATTTTAGGTAAAATCTCCCGCGGGAGTTTGCACCGTTGGTATGCGATGTTAAACGGAAGAGAAGATTATACAAAGCTTTTGCCACAGTATAAATATAGTAGTGTCAATGATTATAGAACTGTACTTAATGACAATGAAATCAAAATATTTATGGGGTTGCTTCTGCATCCGAATAGATTATCAATCGGAAAAGCAATCGCGTTAACCAAATATAAATTAAAAGAGCAGGGACAAAGTTTTATTCCGGCTGATATCACATTTAGAAGATATGCAAAATGGTTTAAGGATAATAATTACGACAAATGGATTTTAGCTCGTGACGGAGAAAAAGCACTATCAGATAAAGTTGAACCATATATAAAACGTGATGCAAGTTTGCTTGAGGTCGGGGATATTCTTGTTGCAGACGGACATAAATTAGCTCTTCAGGTAATTAACCCGTTTACAGGTAAACCATGCAGAGCAACATTAGTCGGATTTTTAGATTGGAAATCAACCGCATTAGTTGGTTATGAAATTATGCTTGAAGAAAACACCCAATGCATTGCTTCTGCACTCCGTAATGCAATTATCAATCTTGATATGATACCGAAAGTTGTTTATCAGGATAACGGCAGAGCATTCAGAGCAAAATATTTTACCGATGATAAAGGATTTACCGAACTTGGGTTTCAGGGTTTGTATTCAAAGTTAGGAATTGAAACAGTTTTTGCAAGACCATATAATGCCAGAGCAAAAGTTATTGAAAGATTTTTTAAAGAATTTCAGGAAGGTTTTGAAAA
Source organism: uncultured bacterium (assembly GCA_902775025.1). Taxonomy (GTDB): domain Bacteria; phylum Cyanobacteriota; class Vampirovibrionia; order Gastranaerophilales; family Gastranaerophilaceae; genus CAG-196. The sequence continues at coordinate 85,504 of CACYKP010000004.1, forward strand.
ACTTTTGCCGAGTTATATCGGCAGCAGCATCCAAAATAAACCTGCGTATATGATACGAAATGAAAAATTGCACAAAAGTTGGCACAATGAATATATTCCGACAATTGAAGAAACAATAAAAATGATTGATATGTGGCTGAATTTTAAGAATTCTCAACCTTGTCCAAATGCACCGGATAAAACAATCGCGGAGGTTTTATCAGAGCGGAAACGGCAAAATGTAGATATTATCAATCTTGATGATTTAATGCTAGCAACGGAAGTAAAAACAATTCAGCGAAACGGAATCAGGTTTTTGAACTGCGATTATTTTGATGAAAGGCTATATGGTTTTAAAAGCAAAGTTCTTATAAAATACAACCTTTTTGACCTGACTAGCATTAAAGTTTACACCCCTAAAGGCGAATATTTATGCATCGCAGAAAGAGTATCAGAAACGCACCCGATGGCAAAATTACTTGGTGATGTCAAAGATTATGAAGATTACAAACAAAAAATTGTAAAACAGCGCCAGTTAAAAAAGAAAACTGTAGAATCTGTCAAAAAATATCTTCAATGTGAGGATATAAAATTGCTTGAAGCCCAAGTAGAACAATCTGATTCTCATTTACCCCTTCAAACCCCGTTCAAAACGGATTCAAAAAGGGTTCAAACGCTGTTCAAAAACAACTCAGAAAAATATGAGTATTTAATTGCAAATGATCCAAATAATTCTTGGATAACGGAATTTAAAAATACAAAGGAGTACAAATTATTGTATGAATAAGATTTTTGTAAAAACTCAAAACGTCAAAAACTTTATAGGGCTTGTTGAAAATTTGGTTAACAAACCGAAAAATATCCCAAAAATGGGGCTTGTATATGGCGAGCCCGGACTTGGAAAATCACAAACAGCTTTGTGGCTTGCGTGTAAATATGACGGAGTTTATTTAAGAGCATCAAACCTTATGACGGGTAGATGGCTGCTTGAAGAAATGGTTAAAGAGCTTGATGAAATACCAAGATTTTTGACTTCGGATAATTTTAATATCGTGGTTAAAAAGCTGAAAAAGAATCCGCAGGTTATTTTCATTGATGAGATTGATTATTTGATGAATAACTACAAAACAATTGAAACCCTCAGGGATATTCACGATGAAACGAACTGTCCGATAATTTTTATCGGAATGGGTTTGGCACACAGAAAACTTGAACGATACAAACACCTTTATGACAGGTTTTCAGAAATCCTGAAATTTGAAACATTTGGAGTAAATGATTTATCGCAAATAATCGGACAACTTTCAGAGGTTCCATTTACTCCCGAAGCTATTGAATATATCCATTCAAAATACAACAGATTCAGGCAAATAGTTCAGTTAATAAACCAGATGGAAACATTTGCTAAAGACAATAATTTAACAGAAATTACAAAAGAAATTATGGAGCAGATTTTATGAACATAGAAAAATTAGCACGACATTTAAAAGAATTTACACTGGCTGAAATCGAAATGATTGCAGAGTGTGATTGTAAAACAGCAGTTGAACACCTTTTGAACGAGGATAAAATAGTCTTTGAACAGGGTTTGTATAAATATCAGGAAGAAAAACTAAAACAGGAATTTATCATTTGCACAAATCAAACAACAAATTATCAGGTAATAACAATTGATTATGTCAAAAACAATTGTAAATTAAATACTTACAGAAGATATCGCAGAATGTTAAAATACTATATTTCTCCATTTTTCAAAAATAAAAATTTAAATGATATTACTTGTAACGATATTCATGAATTTTATTATTTTTGTAAAAGTAGAAATTTACCACCAAAAGTTTTGAAAAACACATTAGCACTTCTAAATCAGATGATTAAATATTTTCAAAATCTCGGAATAATTGATAGAACTTGTAATTTTCAGGTTCGGAGATTATCTGATAAAACAAATTTTACAGTAGATAGAATTATTATGGAGGCATAACTATGACAAAATACAACCAACTGGCACAAGCCGAACGCATGTACATATACGATAAAAAATCTCTGGCGGAGATGATAAAAAGCGGTTTGATGCGGAACACAATAAAGATAAATTTAGTGAAGAACTTTTGGAATTTACAAGAAAAATGATGAATAAAATTTCTGCGGATATTGATAACAATCAAAAAACACCACCACCGGAAATTTATTCATTGATAAATATTCTGAAAAACATTC